>NZ_JBMFWJ010000005.1:0-87266 GCF_049965395.1 Acidibrevibacterium sp. | reverse complement strand
GTCATCTCCACATCCTCGGGCGAGGGCGTTGGGTCGCCGCTCGGATGGTTATGGACCAGGATGAGCGCCGAGGCGTGCAATTCCAGCGCCCGTTTCACCACTTCCCGCGGATAGACCGGCGTGTGGTTGACGGTGCCGCGCGCTTGCACTTCATCGGCGAGCAGATGGTTGCGGTTGTCAAGAAACAGCACCCGGAACTGCTCCACCCGTTCCCGCGCGAGCACGGCGTTGAGATAGTCCATCAGCCGGTCCCAATTATTGAGCACCGGCCTCGACAGCACCTCGGCGCGGGCAAGGCGCAAGGCCGCCGCCTGCACCAGCTTGATCGCGGCCACACCATGCACGCCAAGCCCGGGCGCGGCGAACAAATCGCGCTGGGACGCCGCGAGCACGGCGGCGAAACTGCCGAAATGATTGATGATCGCCTTGGCGAGCGGCTTGGTGTCGCCACGCGGCTGGGCGAAAAACAGCAGCATCTCCAATAGCTCGTAATCGGCGAGGGCCTCGGCGCCGCGCCCGATCAGCTTTTCGCGGAGCCGCGCCCGATGGCCGTGCGGCCCGGTGCTCGGGAAAGGAAGGGCCTCCGGATCGCTCGCTGCCGCCGCCGCGTCAGCATTGGCGGGTGGATCGGGTGCGATCGGCCGGGCAAGAAACTCGGCGACGTGATTGGCCGCCTCGGCAAAGCCCGGCATGACGCGCGGCGCCCGCTCGTCGACCGGCCACGGCACCGCACTCCACCCTTCCTCGGCCCGCGCCGAGGCGGTCAACGCCTGCCCCTCCGCCCCCGGCGAGGGCCAGGGTTGCGGCAAAGTCTCGCGCCGGGCGAAGCGCGCCAGTTTTCTCTTGCCTTGCAGGTCGCGCCACAATCCAGACAACCAGAACGACAAAACACCCTCCGCCGCCACGCACCATGGCATTGGAGAGATTAATATTTCAACCTAGAATAGCGTTCTGGATATAATTTTCACTTATTATTAACGATTGCCCTGCGCATCTCCACTGGCCGCGGCAAAGGCGTTGAAGGTGATCAGCGTGTAGGTGTCCTTCACCCCCGGCAATTTCTGGATGGCGTCCGTCACGAACAGGCCGATATCCTGCTCCGGCTCGAGATAGAATTTCCCGAGGAGATCGTATTGGCCGGAGGTCGAATAGAGTTCCGAAAGCTGCGCGATACTATCCGCCGCCTCCCGCGCGACGCGATAGGCCTCGCCCATCTCGCATTTGATCATCACGAAAATCGCCCGCATTTTACCCGCCTCCTTGCGATGGAACGAGAGCGTGACCGTTTAAGCCGGTATTGCCAGAGACGTGAGGCGCACGCTCCAGCGAGTGTCGAGCAGAGCATGACCGGGTCAATTTGATCCAGTCATGCCGTGGCCGGGCTTTTCCGGCGCCGCCTGCAACAGTTCGGCCAGCACCACGGCATTGTTATGCACGGTATCACCTGCGGCATAAACCAGGGTTATCGGCCCGGCCGCGGCCAGCGCCCGCAGATCCGCGAGCAAGGCCGCTTGGGCGCGCAATTCCGCGGCATAGCGGCGACGAAATTCTGGCCAGCGCGCCGGATCATGGCCAAACCAGCGGCGTAGTTCGTCGCTCGGGGCGATCTCCTTTTCCCAGCGCTGAATAGCCGCCTTGGCGCGGGAGAGGCCGCGCGGCCACAGGCGATCAACAAGGATACGGACGCCATCTCCCGCCGCCGGCGGATCATAAACGCGCTTGAGCTGCACCCCCATCGCTGCGTCCCCTGCCGCCGATGGCGAGGCCCTAGCGGGTCCGGTCATTTTTTTCGTCCTCGGCGAGGGCATCGATCATCAGCGCGGCATGGGCATAAGCGCCGCCGGCGCGCATCTCGGCGGCGACCCAGATCGCCTCCATCAACTCTTCACCCGTGGCTCCAGCACGTAGCGCCGCCTTGGTATGACCCTTGATGCAATAGGGGCATTGTGTGACATGGGCGATGGCGACGGCAATGATTTGTTTGGTCTTGGCCGGCAGCGCCCCCTCGGCGAACACCGCCTTGCCGAAGGCATTGAAAGCCGCCTCTGCCGCGGGCGCGAGTTCGCGCCGCTTTTGCGCCATCTCTCGTGTTGCGGGCGGATAGAGAGCTTCGGTCATGATGTTGCCTTTCATGCGACTGTAAAAAGAGAGACCGCCCAAGCAGCAACGCCTGCGCGCATGGGCAAAGTTCTTCTTACCACGGGAACAGGCATTTTTTATGCTTCTTTAAAAGAGGGAAAGCCCCCGTTCTGGTTGCTCCGCGCCTCGCTCGCCGATGGGTGACGGATCGTGCGGGGCGGCCTATGTTCGCCGCCGAAAAAGCCGCGAGGGAGGTTTGAGACATGGAACTGGCGCAAGCCCGCAAAGCCCGCATCGCCCCCCGCCCCGGCGGGCGGGTGCTCGCCGACGCGCTGGTCGCCAACGGTATCGACCATGTCTTCGCGGTCCCCGGCGAGAGCTATCTCGATGTGCTGGACGGGCTTTATGCGGTGCGCGAGCGGCTCAAACTCGTCACCTGCCGTTTCGAGGCCGGTGCCGTCGACATGGCGGAAGCCTACGGCAAGCTCACCGGCCGCCCGGCGGCGGCGATGGTGACGCGCGGCCCTGGCGCCTGCCATGGCGCGATTGGTGTTCATATCGCGCGGCAAGACAGCACCCCGCTTTTGCTGTTCGTCGGCCAAATCCCCTTCGCCGAGACCGATCGCGAGAGTTTTCAGGAAATCGACTACCGGGCGATGTTCGGCCCGATCGCCAAATGGGTGACGCAGATCGACGATGCGAAACGTATCCCCGAAATCGTCGCCCACGCCGTCGATGTCGCAACGCGCGGCCGGCCTGGCCCGGTGGTGATCGCGCTTTCGGAGGAAATGCAGCGCGACAGCGTCGCAGTCCCCGACATCGGTCCGGCGCCCGTCACCCGCCCCTTTCCCGATCCCGCCGCGTTGGCGAAACTGCGTGATCTGCTCGGGCAGGCGCGAAAACCGCTCGCCATTCTCGGCGGTTCCTGCTGGAGCGAGGCGGCGCGTGCTGCGGTCCGCGATTTCCTGCTCGGCCAGGATATTCCCGTCGCGGTGAGCTTTCGCCGCCAGCAACTCTATGATATGACGCTCGCGAATTTCGTTGGTGATCTCGGTGTCGGTTGCGATCCGGCTTTGGTCGCGAAAGTGCGCGAAGCCGATCTCATCCTCGCCTTCGGCACGCGGCTTTCGGAAGCGGTGACGCAAGGCTATACGCTGTTTGATCTCGCCGGCGCGACACCGATCGTGCATGTCTATCCCGAGGCCGAGGAAATCGGCCGCGTGTTTCGCCCCGCGCTCGGGATCGTCGCCGACCTCAACGTTTTTGCCGCAAGCCTCGGCGATCTCGCGCCGGTCGCACCGCGCTGGGGGGAATGGCGGGCGGAATTGCGCGCCCTGCGTGAGGCCGCGAGCGCGATCGCCCCTTATCGCGGCAAGCTCAACCTCTCTGAAATTCTCCATGAGTTGCAAACCCTGCTGCCGGCTGAGGCGATCCTGACCGGCGATGCCGGCAATTTCGCGGCCTGGGTCGCGCGGTTTATGAATTTCGCTGATGCCCAGCGTTTCATCGGGCCGACCAACGGCGCCATGGGCTATGGTGTGCCGGCGGCGATTGCGGCGAAGATCGTCTTTCCCGAACGCCTCGTTGTCGGCTTCGTCGGCGATGGCGGTTTCCTAATGACGGGCCAGGAAATCGCAACCGCTTTTCATCATGGCGTTGCCCCCATCATCTTGGTTTTCAACAATCAGATGTATGGCACCATCCGCATGCATCAGGAGAAATTCTTCCCCGGCCGCGTCTCCGGCACCACGCTCACCAATCCCGACTTCGCGAAATTCATCGAGGCGTTCGGCGGCCATGGCGAAACCGTGGCCACCACCGCGGAATTCGCCCCGGCGTTTCGCCGCGCCGTTGCCAGCGGCCGGCCGGCGGTGATCGAACTCGTCCAAGACCCCGAGCAGATCACCTCGCGCGCGACCATTGCCGAACTCCGCGCGCTGCGCCCGGCACCGCCCGCCAGTGTCGCCGCGAAACGCAAACCGCCGGCGCGCGTGCTTCCCAAGCATGGGAAAACGCGATGATCCGCATCGGATTGATCCTCGCATGCTTGCTTGCCGCGTTCGCAACGACGGCGCGGGCGCAGCCGGCGCTGGTGATTTACGAGAACGATTACACGCTGCACGACGTCACTTTCGCCAATGGCGAGCGGATCGCCGATCTTCGCCTGCATTACACCACCGTCGGCCTGCCGCTTCGCGATCGTGAGGGCCATGTCCTGAACGCGGTGTTGCTGCTGCATGGCACCACCGGCACCGGCAAGAATTTTCTTGCCCCAACGCTCGCCAACAATTTATTCGGCCCCGATCAGCCGCTCGATACCCGCAAATATTTCGTGATCCTTCCCGACGGCATTGGCGCTGGCGGCTCGAGCAAGCCTTCCGACGGGCTGCACGCCCATTTCCCGCATTATGGCTACATCGACCAGGTGGAGCTGCAATACCGCCTGCTGACAGATGTCTTCGCCGTGCCCCATCTTCGCCTCGTGCTCGGCACCTCGATGGGCGGGATGCAGACTTGGCTGTGGGGCGAACGCCATCCCGGTTTCATGGACGCGCTGGTGCCGATCGGCGCGATGCCGGCGGCGATCAGCGGCCGCAACATGCTCTGGCGCGAGATGGTGATCCGCGCCATTCGCGACGATCCCGGCTGGCTGGGCGGCGAATATGACCCGGCAAAGCCGCCGCGTCTTTGGCTTGAAACCGCGGCGCCGCTATTTGCGCTGATGACCGGCAACGCGGAGCGCCTGCAACAGGCGGCGCCGACACGCGGCGACGCGATCGCCCTTTACAACCGTCTCGTTGCCGAGGGGTATCAATGGGATGCGAATAACATGCTTTATACCTGGGAAAGCTCGGCCGATTACGATCCGGCGCCCGATCTCGATAAAATCACCGCGCCGCTACTCGCCATCAATTTTGCCGATGATCTCGTCAACCCACCCGAACTCGACATCATAGCGCCGGCGATGAAACGCGTAAAGCATGGGCAATACGTGCTTATTCCGCGCGGCGCGACCTATGGCCATCAGACCCTGAACTACGCCGATATCTGGGGCCATCTGGTGGCCGAGTTTCTCGCCAAGAATTAGCCTTGTCGTGTCGTAAGAGCTTGTACAATTTTTCCTAGGAGCGGGAATGAGCGCGAGCGAAGACGATCTCCGCGACTGGATGATCGCCGCCCAGGCCGGCGATCGCCGCGCGTATGAGCGCTTGCTCGCGTGTCTTGTCCCGGCGCTGCGCCGGGCCGCGCGGGGGCGCTGGCGACAGGCCGAGGCCGCCGATATCGAGGATGTGGTGCAGGAAACCCTGCTCGCGCTCCATGCCGCGCGGCATCTCTATGATCCCCGCCGTCCGCTGCTGCCCTTTGTCCATGGCATCTTGCGCCTGCGCGGCGCCGATGTCATGCGCCGCCGCTATCGCCAAAGCGGGCGCGAACGCGCCATCGACGAATTTTCTGAAACCTCTTCCCATTTCGCGACGAAGGAGGAACAGGAGGACCAGATCGATGCCGGGACGCTGCATGCGACCATCGCCCAATTGCCGGAGCGCCAGAGACAAGCGATCGAAATGACCAAGCTCAAGGAAATGTCGCTTGCGCAAGCCGCGCTGGCGAGCGGGATGAGCATAGCCGCCCTCAAGGTCGCGACCCACCGCGGGGTCGCGACACTGCGAAAATTGTTGCGAGGCGCGCGATGAGAATGGCGACCAACGACCTCGTGGCTGCGCTTGCCGCCGATCTCCGCCCGGTGCGCCGGATCGCGCCGGTCTGGTGGCGGACCTTGATGTGGCTGCTGATTTCTCTCCCTGCCGTCGGTCTCGTCGCCTGGCAGGCCGGGCTACGCCCCGATCTCGCCGCGCGCTTCATGGAGACGCGGTTTCTGCTCACCGAGATCGCCGCTCTCCTCACCGCGCTCAGTGGTTGCTACGCCGCTTTGTGCGCGGCATTGCCGGATCAGCCGGGCTGGAAGCTCGCGCTGCCTTTGGCGCCGCTGGCGTTGTGGCTTGGAACCCTTGGCGTGCAGTGCTGGGACGTTTTCCTTCGCCTTGGCCCCGCGGGACTTGCGCTGAGCGGCGATGCCATGTGTCTGTCGGCGATCGCCGAGGGCGGGTTGGCGCCGGCCTTGGTGATGGTGGTGCTGTTGCGCCGGGGGGGGGGATTTCGCGCGACCCACGCCTGTCTCTGCGGCGGGCTGGCGGCGGCGGCGCTCGGGGCGGCGGCGCTCCGCCTTTATTATCGCCAGGATGCAGCGATCATGGTCATCGTCTGGCAGCTAGGGTCGGTGGCCCTGCTGAGCCTGGTCGCTGCGATCTTCGGGCGGTTCTTCCTGCGGCCGGCGCCAGCGCCGATTTTGGTCTGAGGGCGATTTTTCGCGGCGTGCGAATTTCTGCGTAACCTCTCGCCCGGCTGCGGCGAAAGAGAGGGTGGCGGCTCGCTTCCGAGCCGCAGCAGAGCAGGAGATCTCAGATGAACCAAGTCAATCGCCGCCTCTTTGCCGCGTCCGTCCTTACCGCCGCGCTCGGCATTGCCGCCACGACCAGCCCTGGCTTTGCCCAGCAGGGAATGTCGCAGGACCAGATGATGAAAATGAAGCAGTCCAACATGGACCGCGCGAAAAAGGGCCATCTCGTCGCCTGCTATGGCATCAACGCCGCTGGCCGCAATGATTGCGCCGTCGGCGCCCATTCCTGCGCCGGCCAGGCAACCCAGGCGCGTGACCCCAACTCTTTCGTTCTCGTCCCCGCCGGCGATTGCGAGAAGATCGACGGCGGCAAGCTCAAGGCCGGCTGAGCAGGACACCGGCAATGGCCACGCCGCGCGCGGCCGGATGCCGGTGCGAGGCTGCGATCCCCGCGAGCGCGGGGATCGGGCTTCGCCTGCCGCATCATCAGGCGTTTCGCGATCAGCGCCCGGCGATCGCCTGGGTCGAAGCGCATAGCGAAAATTACTTGAGCGGCCCGGCTTTCGCCGAACTCCTGGCGATCCGGAACGATTATCCGGTGTCGCTGCACAGCGTCGGCCTTTCGCTCGGTGCCGCTGAGGGTCTCGATAGGCGCCACCTCGCCCGCCTCAAGGAACTCGCCCGCCGGATCGAGCCCGGGCTGATCTCCGAGCATCTTGCCTGGGGCGCCGTCGATCACGCCTTTCTCGCCGATTTGCTGCCGCTGCCGCTGACCGAGGAGAGCCTCGCCATCGTCGCGCGCCATGTGTTGCAGGCGCAAGACGCGCTGGGACAGCGGATTCTAATCGAAAACCCGGCCACCTATCTGCAATTCCGCCATTCGACGATCCCCGAGCCAGAGTTTCTCGCGGCACTCGTCGAACGCACCGGTTGCGGCCTCATTCTTGATATCAACAATATCATCGTCAGCGCCGGCAATCATGGCTGGGACGCCGAAGCCTATCTCGGCCGGCTACCTGGCGCGGCGATTGGGGAATTCCACCTCGCCGGTCATCGCCAGCGGGAGACGGAAATCGGCATGCTCCGCATCGATACGCACGACCGGCCCGTGGCGGCGGAGGTATGGGCGCTGTTCGAGGCGGCCCTCCGCCGCTTCGGCCCGCGCCCGACCCTCATCGAATGGGACCAGGCGATCCCGTCGCTCGACATTCTCCTCGCCGAGGCCGCTCGCGCCGCGCGCCGTCTCGCCCAGCTTAGCCGTGGTGGCGAAAATGCCGACGCTGCATGAGTTTCAGCGCCGCTTCCGCGCTGCTCTGACCGCAGCGAGCGGCGACGACCTTGCCGATATCGTGCAGGGTGAAGGCGCGGTGGCGCGGCTTGCGGTCTATCGCAATAATGTCCTCGGGACGCTGTCGGCTGCGCTTGGGCTCAATTTTCCTGCAACCGCGCGCCTGGTCGGGATCGATTTCTTCGCAGCCGTCACCGCCCGCTTCATTGTCGCAAGCCCGCCGCGAAGCGCCGATTTGCATGAATATGGCGAGGCGTTTGCGGCTTTTCTGGCAACCCAGCCGGGCATCACGGCGCGTCCCTATATCGCTGCCGTGGCGGCGCTTGAGTGGGCGGTCGCGCAGGCTTTGCACGCGCCGCTCGCACCGGCGCTCGAAGCGGCGCGGCTCGCGGCGCTGGCGCCGGAGGCACAGGCGGCGCTGCGCTTTCGCGCCCATCCCTCGCTTCGCTTGATTGCGACCAGCGGGCCGGCGCGGCCGATCTGGGAGGCGGTGCTCCAACCCGACGAAGCGCTTCGTGCACACGACCTCGCCGCCATCGATCTTGCCGCCCCCGGCGAATCCCTGGCCGTGCTGCGCGTGGGCGGAACGATCACGCTTCATCCGCTTGCCCCGGCGGCGTTCGCGTTTGCCCAAGCGCTGGCCGATGGCGAGACGCTGGCCGAAGCCCTCGCACGGGTGCCCCCCCAGTTGGCGGCGACATGGCTCGGCGAGTTTCTCGCCCAGGGTTTTTTTTGCGACGGCGAGTCTACGACGCCCGATCTGATCACATCGGATGCCGTGGAGCCCGATGACACTGGCTCCGTTGAAGGAGGTTGCCATGCCTGAGACAAGTTTTGACATCGCCCCCACGTCGGGCTGGCTGCCGCGCCTCGCGGCGTTGCTTTTGTGGGGGATCGGGCTTTTTGAGCGGATTCCCTATTGGCTGGTCGCGCTCACCGCGCGGCTCGCCCTGGCGCAAGTGTTCTGGAGTTCGGCGCAAACCCATCTCGCCAACTGGGACACGACGCTCACGCTGTTTTCCGACCAATACCAGGTGCCGCTGCTGCCACCCGATCTCGCCGCCGATCTCGCGGTGACGATGGAAGTGCTGACGCCGCCGCTGCTGCTGCTCGGCCTTGCTACCCGTTTCGCAGCGCTCGGGTTGTTCGGCATGACGCTGGTGATCGAAATTTTCGTCTATCCCGCGGCATGGCCGACCCATATCCAGTGGGCGGCGATGATTTTGCTGCTGATGGCGCGCGGGGCGGGAAGGCTCTCCCTCGATGCCGTGATCCGGGCGCGCTTTGGCCGGTGGCGGTGAGAGGCTGGGGCTGTCGTCCCAGCCGCCATCGCGGGCCAGAGCGCGCGCCGTTACCGCGCCTGTTGGATCGCCGAGAGAATCCAGGCCCCGCCCGGGGCGCGGAGGAAGGTCCAAAGCTCGGTCGCACTCACCCGTTCGCCCGGGCTGCCATCGACGACGCGGCCGGTCGCGTCCAACGTCACGTCGATCATCGAGAACTGCATCGCGACGGTAGCGTAATCGCGTCCATTCTCAGACCACGCCTCGGCGAGGTCGCCACGGTCGAGGCGCACGTCGCGCACCACGTTACGCACCCCCCGGCTGGTTTGCTCGGCGAGTTGCTCGGCGAAATAGCTCACCATTTCCGGGGTCGCGAGGCGGCGCAGCGCCGCGAGATCATGCGCGCTCCAGGCGGCTTGGATAGCGTATAAGGCTTGCTCGAAGGCCTGAAAATCGGCCGCGCCGATCGCCGGAGCTGGCCGCCCGCCGCCGGCTGATGCCGCACTCGGCGCGGCGCGGGCAGAGAATGGCACGAAGCCGGCGCCGCGCGGGCTCATGCCGGTTACGCGGCGGGCGAGGATGCGGACCAGCCAGACGATCAACGCGATCTGGATGACGAGGCCGATGATCCCCCCGAAACTGCCCATCCCCCAGAAAAATCCGTGCCCGAGCAGCATCCCGGCAAGTCCCGCGCCAATCAGGCCGCCGAACAGGCCGGAGAGGAACGACGGGCGCATCCCATTGCCGTATCCGCCCATCATGCCGCCGCGGGGGGTGGTGGGGGCGGTCAGGCTGCGTTGCAGCGGCGCCGTGTAGGGCGCGGTGTTGGTCGGGGGTGGCGCCGAATAGGTGCGGCTGCCGCGGCTGCCCATCGAAGACGAATCGCCCGCCCGTGCCAGCGCCGCGCCTGGTGCCGCGGCCATCGCGAGCGCCAGGAGAGCAGCCAAGAGCGGGATCAGACGGGGCATCGCGCACTCTCCTCGCGTTACGCGCCCGCCAGCGTCAGGCCATCCACGCGGATCGTCGGCGCGTCGGTGCCGCGGCGAAAGACGAGATCGTTCGCCGGGGTGAGATGGGCGAACATGTCGATCAGGTTGCCGGCGAGGGTGATCTCGGCGACGGGCTCGGCGATCTCGCCATGGCGGATCATGAAGCCGCTCGCGCCCCGGCTGTAATCGCCGGTAATGCCGTTGACGCCCATGCCGATCAGCTCGGTGACATAGACCCCTTCCGTGATATCGGCCATCAAGGCCGCCGGGCTCAGCGTTCCCGGCGCGAGATAGAGGTTGGTTGCGCTCGGCGAAGGCGGGCCGCCGGTTCCGCGCGCGGCACGGCCATTGGTGCGCAGGCCGAGCTGGCGGGCGCTGCGCAGATCGAGCAGAAATGCCCGCAAAACGCCGCCCTCGGCGAGCACCAGCGGCGCCGTGCGCTGGCCTTCGCCATCGAAGGGGCGCGAGCGCAGACCACGCCGGCGGAGCGGGTCGTCATGGATCGCGATGGTCGGGCCGAAGACCGGCTGATCCATCCGATCCTTAAGGAAGCTGGTGCCGCGCGCGATGCTCGCGCCATTGATCGCGGCGGCGAAATGCCCAACCAGGCTGGCGGCCACGCGCGGGTCATAGACCACCGGCAGACGCGCGGTTTTCGGCCGCACCGGATTGAGCCGCGCGACCGCGCGTTCGCCCGCCCGCCGCCCAAGCGCCGCGCCGTCCTCGAGATCGCCGCCATGGACCGCCGAAGCGTAATCGTAATCGCGTTCCATCGCCGTTCCCTGCCCGGCGAGCGCGGTGACCGAGAGGCTGTGGCTGCTGCGCGCATAGTGCCCGAGGAAGCCGGCCGAGGTCGCGAGCGTGATCTCGCTCCGGCTCCAGCCGGCTTCCGCGCCTTCGGAATTCGTCACGCCAGGGACGGCGAGCGCGGCGTCCTCGGCCGCCGTGGCGCGGCTGATCAGGGTCGCGGGGCTGGGCTCCTCGGGGTCGAGAAGATCGAGGAAACCGGCCTCCTGCGGCGTCGGTGGCGCTTCATCTAGCCCGGCAAAGGGGTCTTCCGGCACCACCCGCGCCATCGCAAGCGCGCGCGTGACCAATTCGGGAAAACCGGCGGGATCGGCGCTACCGGCCGAGACGATGGCGGCGCGGCGGCCGACAAAGACGCGCAGCCCGAGATCGCGCGCCTCCGCCCGCTCGATATGTTCGGTTTCACCGAGCCGCCGCGTGACCGCAAGCGAGGCCGAGGAGACCAGCACCGCATCGGCGGCATCAGCGCCGGCGGCGCGGGCGGCGGCAAGCAAATCGCCGAGCAGTTCGGGCCCGCTCATGCCGCGAGCCTTTCGGCGATGGCGGCAAGGCTCGGCACTTTGCCGGCCGGCCCGAGGGTTGCCAGCGTCGGCTTGGCGCGGAACAGGCGTGCAGCGATACCGCGGACATCATCGAGGGTGACCGCCTCGATCCGCGCGACGGTCTCGGCGACCGGGATCACGCGGCCGAAAACCTGCAACTGACGGGCGAGATTTTCGCAGCGCGAGCCGGTGTTTTCGAGCGACATCAACAGCCCGGCTTTCACCTGGGCGCGGGCGCGGGCAAGCTCGCGGGCGCCCACCTCGCTTTGCACCTTGCGCAATTCCTCGAGCGTCACCGGCAGCAATTCCGCGGCCTCGGCTTCGCCGGTGCCGGCATAGATGCCAAAGAGGCCACCATCGGCATAGGGCGCGGCGAAGGAATAGATCGAATAGACGAGCCCGCGCTTTTCGCGGATCTCTTGGAACAGGCGCGAGGACATGCCGCCGCCGAGCAACGTCGAGAGCAGCAACGCCGGGTAGTAATCGGGATCGGCATAGGCGCAGCCGGGAAACCCGAGCACGATATGAACTTGATCGAGATCGCGCGCTTCGCGGAACTCGCCGCCGCGATACTCGGAGGGGACCGGCGGCGGCGCGGACTGGGTCGCGAGATCGGCGAAATGTTCGGAGACCAACCGCACCAAGCCGTCGTGATCGAGGGCGCCGGCGGCGGCGATGACGATGTTCTCTGGCGTGTAGTGGCGCGCCATGTAGCGGGTGAGGGTTGCCCGCGACATCGTCTTGATCACCGCCTCGCGCCCGAGGGTTGGGCGGCCCATGGGCTGGTCGGGGAAAGCGGTTTCCTGAAAATGGTCGAAAATGATGTCGTCTGGCGTATCGTTCGCCTGGCCGATCTCCTGGAGAATGACGCCGCGCTCGCGCTCCAACTCCTCGGGGATGAAGCTGCTGTGGCAGAGGATGTCGCCGATGATATCGACGCCGAGCGCGAGGTCTTCCTTGAGCAGCTTGACGTAATAGGCGGTCTGCTCGCGCGCGGTATAGGCGTTGATATGGCCGCCGACGGCCTCGATCTCCTCGGCGATTGCGGCCGCGCTGCGCCGCTTGGTGCCCTTGAAGGCCATATGTTCGAGGAAATGCGAAACGCCGTTCTCGGCTAAGGTTTCATGGCGGGTGCCAGCGCCAACATAGGCGCCGAAGGAGACGGTCTCGACCCGTTCCATGCGTTCGCTCGCGATGGTGAGGCCGTTCGGGAGCCGGGTGAGCCGGATGGCGTCGCTCATTATGCGCTATTCCTCGTGGGCGGTTCGGGTCGGCTATTCTTGCGGGCAAAGGCGCCGATCAGGGATTCGACCTCGGCGAGGTCGGCCGGCGCCTCGGTCATCGCTTCTTCGCGTTCATATAGGTCGGCGAGCGGCTTGGGCAGAGGGGGGCGTTGGCCGGTCGCGCGTTCCATCGCGTCGGGAAATTTCGCCGGATGTGCGGTCGCCATGGCGATCATGGGGATGCCGGGGCCGGCGGGATGGGCGCTCGCGGCGGCGATGCCGATCGCGCTATGCGGGTCGGCGAGATAGCCGGTTTGCGTGGCGAGCCGGCGGATTTCCGCCTCCGTTCCGGGATCGTCGAGGCGGAAGCCGAAAAATAGCCGCCGCGCCCGCCGCCACGCCGCTTCCGGCACCGCCATCCGGCCGCTTGCGCGAAAATCCTGCATGATCGCGGCCGTCGCGCCGGCATCGCGGTCGACGAGCTCAAACAGCAACCGCTCGAAATTGGAACTCACGGCGATATCCATGCTCGGCGAGAGGCTGGGCTCGACCGGGCGGAGTGACATGTCATTGCCGGCGAGAAAGCGCGCCAGGATGTCGTTGCGATTGGAACCGACGACGAGGCGGACGATCGGCAGCCCCATGCGACGGGCGGCGTAGGCCGCCAGCACATTGCCGAAATTCCCGGTCGGTACCGCGAACGCGACCTCGCGCTCGGGCGCGCCGAGCGCGAGCGCGGTTGCAACATAATAGGGGATTTGCGCTGCGATCCGCGCCCAGTTGATGGAATTGACCGCCGACAAATGGTGCGCGACGCGGAACCTCGTGTCGGCAAACATCGCTTTCACCAGATCCTGACAATCATCAAAGGTGCCACTGATCGCGAGATTGAGGACGTTGGGCGCGCGGACGGTGGTCATCTGGCGGCGTTGAATGTCGCTCGTGCGACCCTTGGGGTGGAGGATCGCGATGTTGAGGCGGGCGCGATCTTGGCACGCGGCGATGGCGGCCGAGCCGGTATCGCCCGAGGTCGCACCGATCAGCGTGAGGCGCTGATCGCGCGCCGTGAGCACGTGGTCGAAGAACCGGCCGAGCAGTTGCAGCGCGAAATCCTTGAAAGCGAGCGTCGGGCCGTGGAACAGTTCCGCGGTGAAGAGATGCGGCCCGAGCTGGATCAACGGCACCGTCGCCGGATGGCGGAAAGCGCGATAGGCGTCGCGGCAGAGCGCCTCCACCGTCGCGAAGGGAATCGCCTCGCCAATGAAGGGCTGGAGCACGCGCGCGACGAGGGCCGGATAGTCGAGCCGGCGCAGCGCCCGCCAGTCGGCTGGGGCAAAATGGGGCCAGGCGGAGGGCACGTAAAGCCCGCCATCCTCGGCGAGGCCAGCGAGCAGCACCTCGGCGAAATCGCGGACCGGGGCGCCGCCGCGGGTGGAGACATAACGCATCGCGAACCTCTCTCCCCGGCGTGCGCGAAGGCGCCGGGCGCGGGCGGTTTAGCAGGCTTCTACGGGCATGGGGAGAGCGAAGCGGCGCGCTGCCCGTCGGTCAGGCTCTTCATTTCGTTGTCGTAAAGAGCGTTTTTTCGACAACCGAATAGCGGTTGCCATCGTCAAAGCTCGGAGAGCGAGCTTAGCAAGCACGGATTATTTCTCAAGGCCAGCCGAGAAATATACCATTCCTTAACGAAGCGACCATATCCTTTCTGTGAGGCCAGACGATTCGCGGCTTCACGTTTCCTCCCATACGCCGCACCGCGTGCCGTCTTGGCGGGTGTTGCGCACCTCAAGCGGCGCCCGCGACGCGAGGCGCCGCCTTTTTTCCCGGACGTTCCGCGTCCGCGGCCGGCTGTCATCACATTGCCGCGTCTTGACGGTGGGGCGGAGACACCCGGCCCGCCGGCGTGTAAACTCGCGCCCTCACCTCAATCAGCGAGAACGATCATGCCAGCCAAGTCAAAATCAAGCAGCAGCTCTGTCCCCTTCTTTTGGCCGATGCAGATCGCCGAGGAACTGGCGGAGAGCGGTGCCGCGGTCGTGGCGCGCAATCTCAAATTCCTCACGGAGGAAGAAAAGCTCCAAACCGAGCTGCAACCGAAGCTCGCGACCGCCCATGGTGTCCGTCTCGATCTCCGTACTATGCGCTTTTGCGAATATGGCAGCGCCGAGACCACGTCTGTCCCGACCATCGTCGATGCGCCTTACGCTGGCCACTCGGCGATGATCGCCGATTACCATCAGGGGCAAAGCCTGATCGAAACGCTACGCGACAATGGCGTCTCGCGGGTTTATCTCACCGACTGGAAATCGGCGACGCCGGATATGAAAGATCTCGAGATCGACCAGTATCTCGCCGAACTTGTCGTCTGCATCGACGATCTTGGCGGGCGCGCCAATCTCGTTGGCCTCTGCCAGGGCGGCTGGATGGCAGCGATGCTGGCGGCGCGGTTTCCCGAAAAGGTCCAAAGCTTGGTACTCGCGGGATCGCCGATCGACACGGCGGCCGGGCACGGGCCGCTCAAGCATCTTGTGCATGAGTATCCGCTCTCGTTTTACGAGGAGTTGGTGGCCGCCGGCGGCGGGCTGATGCTCGGCCGCTACATGCTCGAAGGCTGGAAAAACATGCATCCCGGGCAGCACTATATCCAGGACCATATCGATCTTTACGAACATATCGACGATCCGGTCTGGCTCAAGAAGACCGAGACGTTCGAAAGCTGGTACGAACATCCGATCAATCTCCCCGGCCGCTGGTATCTCCAGGCGATCAAGCAATTGTTCAAGGAGAACCATCTGGCGCGGGGCAGCTTCATCGGGCTTGGCCGCCGGCTCTCCTTGAAGGCGATCACCTGCCCGCTTTACCTGCTGGCGGGCGAGTCAGACGACATCACCCCGCGTGAGCAGGTTTTCGCGGCCGCCGGCCTGGTCGGCACACCGGCCGATCAAATCACCCAGAAACTGGTGCCCGGCGGCCATATCGGTCTGTTCATGGGGGCACGCACACTGCGCGAGCATTGGCCGGGCATCGCCGGCTGGATTGCCACTCAGTCAGACAAAACCCGGTCGGGCAAAGTCTAGGAAAAATCGTCGATGCCATGGGCGCCGGCGCGCACGCGCCTCAGCCGCGCCCGGTAGAGCCGAAACCGCCGTCGCCGCGCTCGGTCGCCGCGGAAAACGCGTCGACGACGGCAAATTCCGGCCGCAACACCGGGACGAACACCATCTGCGCGAAGCGCTCGCCGGGCGAGAGCGTGATCGCCGGGCCGCCCGGCGGATTGCGGTTCCAGGCACTGACCATGATCGGCCCGGTGTAATCGGGGTCGATCAGGCCGACGAGATTGCCGAGCACCAGGCCCTGGCGATGGCCGAGCCCGGAGCGCGGCAGAACCAGCGCGGCGACCGCCGGATCGCCGATATAAAGCGCGAATCCGGCGCTGATCAGCGCCGGCCTCTCGCCGGGGGCGAGCGTGAGCGGTGCATCGAGGCAGGCATGGAGATCGATCGCCGCCGCCATCGCCGATTGATAGCGCGGCAGCCCCCACGCAGTGAGCCGCGGATCGAGCGGCTTGACCTCGATCCGCGGGCTCGGCCGCGCCGGCGCGCTCACGGCGTATTATGGACGGCGGGCTTGCGCACCACCGCCTGCGGGCGCGCGAGATCGTTGCGCTTGCCAATCGCCGCGAAATAGGGCGGAAAACAAGGGCGATCGACATAACGCCCGGCGCCGCGCACGGCCCGGAGGTCACCATCCTTCCACGCCACCCGCCCTTGGCTCAGCGTCGCATAGGCGCGTCCTTGCACTTCCATCCCCTCAAACACGTTGAAATCGACATTTTGGTGATGGGTGCGCGCCGAGATGGTGCGTCGCCCCGCGGGATCCCAGAGAACGAGATCGGCGTCCGACCCCACGGCGACCGCCCCCTTGCGCGGATAGATGTTGAAAATTTGCGCGGTGTTGGTCGAGGTGATGCGCACGAACTCGCTCGGCGTGAGCCGCCCGCTCCCTACGCCGTGATGCCAAAGCACGCTCATGCGGTCTTCGATACCGCCGGTGCCATTCGGGATCTGCGTGAAATTATCTCGCCCCATCGCTTTTTGCGGCGCGCAGAAACAGCAATGATCGGTCGCGGTGGTTTGCAACTGCCCCGAGGTGAGGCCGGCCCAGAGCGCGTTCTGATGATGTTTGGGGCGGAAGGGTGGGCTCATCACGTGGGCGGCGGCGCGCGCCCAGTCGGGATCGCGATAGACGCTCTCATCGATCACCAGATGCTGGGCCAGCACCTCGCCATAGACGCGTTGGCCGCTCGCGCGGGCGCGGGCGATCGCTTGCGTTGCCTCCTCGGTCGAGACATGGACGATATAGAGCGGCGCGCCGAGCACGGCGGCGACGGCGATGGCGCGGTTCGCGGCTTCCCCCTCGACTTCCGGCGGGCGCGACAGCGCATGACCCTCGGGGCCGGTGATGCCGGCTTCCAAAAGCTTGCGCTGGAGATGATAGACGGCTTCACCGTTTTCGGCGTGCACGGTACAAAGCGCGCCGAGTTCGAGGGCGCGCCCGAAACTCGCGAGCAGAACGCCGTCATCGACCATGATGGCGCCTTTATAGGCCATGAAATGCTTGAAGCTGTTGACGCCGTGCTCGCGCGTCAAAATGCCCATCTCTTCGCGCACCTGCTCTGACCACCAGGTGACGGCGACGTGGAAACTATAATCAGCGGCCGCCTTTTCCGCCCAGCCGCGCCAGGTTTGATAGGATTCGAGGAGCGAGACACCGGGATTGGGGATGACGAAATCGATCGCCATGGTGGTGCCGCCGGCCAGCGCCGCGGCGGTGCCGGTGTAGAAATCCTCGCTCGCCGTCGTGCCCATGAAGGGCAGCTCCATATGGGTGTGCGGATCGATCCCGCCCGGCATCACCAGCATGCCGCCAGCGTCCAGGGTCTCGGCGCCGGCGGGCGCGGACAGCGCCGGGCCGATCGCCTGGATCACACCTTCGGCGCAGAGCACGTCGGCGCGAAAACTCGACTCCGCGGTCACCACCGTGCCGCCCCGGATCAGAACCGTCATGCCGTCCTCCTTTGTTGTTGCATCGTCTCATCGGCCGGCGCGATCCCGAGACCGCGCAGCACCAGCCGGGTGATGGTTGCCGCCCCGGTCGCGTAATCGCCGGTATCGAGTTTGTCGATACCGAGCACGGCGGCCATTTGCGTATCGAAATCGGCATAGGTCTGGGTCATCGCCCAGAGCGTGAAGAAAAGATGCCGGGGATCGACCGGCGCGATCAGGCGGCGCGCGATCCAGCCCTCGATCACCGCCGATTTTTCTGCAACTTTCCGCCGCAGCTCGAGCCCGAGATAGGCGCGGAGTTCCGGCGCGCCATGCAGGATCTCGGCGGCGAAGACCTTGGACGCATGCGGGCGCTTGCGCGAATGCGCCATCTTGGCGGCGATATAGGCGGAAAGTGCTGCGGCGGGATCGTTCTCGGGTACGATCGGGTCCATGTCATCGAGCCAGAGGGTGAGGATGTTTTCGAGCACCGCGAGATAGAGACGCTGCTTGGTGCCGAAATAATAATGCAGATTGGCCTTGGGCAGGCCAGCGGCCTCGGCGATGCGGCTCATCGTCGCGCCGGCGAAACCATGATCGGCGAAGACCCGCTCGGCGCACGCGATGATGTGCGCCCGCTGAGTCGCGCGGGTTCGCCCCGTGCCCGGCGTCTCGCCCAAATTTGCCCGTCTATTGCGCGATTTGCCCAAACTTCGATCACTCAAAAAAAATGCATGCCTGCATTGTGAAAGAAGTTGACCAGGCAGTCAATTTCTATCACGCTACACCGCAGAAACTCAGCAAACGGAGCCCCGCGCGCCCATGACCGGCCCCACCGACGCCTCCGCCGTTCCGGATATCGTCGCCCATCGCCGTCCATCGGCGGAAATCGCCGGCGATTTCGTCGATGCCCACCCACCGCTTTCGCCGGATGCCGCGATCGTCGAGGCCAACCGCTGCTATTTTTGTTTCGACGCCCCCTGCACCGCGGCCTGCCCGACCGGGATCGATGTCCCCGGCTTCATCCGCGGCATCGCGACCGGCAACCTGGCCGGCGCCGCCATCAAAATTCTCGAGGAGAATATTTTCGGCGGAAGTTGCGCCCGCGTCTGCCCGACGGAGATCCTCTGCGAGCGCGCTTGCGTGCGCATGAAGGAGGAGGAACGCCCGGTCGCGATCGGCGCCTTGCAGCGGCGCGCGACCGATTGGCTGATGGCGCGCAACCGCCATCCCTTCGTTGCCGCCCCGGCGAGCGGGCGGCGCATCGCCGTCGTCGGCGCCGGCCCCGCCGGCCTCGCCTGTGCTCATCGCCTCGCCCGCGCCGGCCACCGCGTCGAGGTGTTCGAGGCGCGCGGCAAGCCCGGCGGGCTCAATGAATATGGCATCGCCGCCTACAAACTCCCCGATGATTTTGCCCGCCGCGAAATCGATTTTCTTCTCGGCATCGGTAATATCAGCATCACCACCGGCCGCACGCTCGGGGTCGATTTTTCGCTCGCGAGGCTACGGCGCGATTATGACGCCGTCTTCCTTGGCCTTGGTCAGGGCGGCGTGAACGCGCTCGGGATCGAGGAGACGCCGCTTTTCGGTCTTGAAGACGCGGTCTCGTTCATCGCCCGGCTGCGTCAGGCGCCGGACAAGGCGGAGATCCCGATCGGGCGCCGTGTCGTGGTCATCGGCGGCGGCAATACCGCGATCGATGCCGCGACCCAGGCGCGTCTCCTTGGCGCCGAAGATGTTACGATCGTCTATCGCCGCGGGCCTGCGCAAATGTCGGCAACCCGTGATGAGCAGGCCTGGGCGCAGACCCATGGCGTCACCATCCGTCATTTCGCAACGCCGGTGCGGGTGATCGGCGAGGAGGGCGCGGTGCGCGGCGTGGTTTTTGCGCGCACCCGCCTCGATGAGCAGGGCAGGGTCGTGCTCGCGGGCGGCGAATTCACCCTCGGCGCCGATCAGGTCTTCAAAGCCGTCGGCCAGCGCTTCATTCTTCCCGAGCATGAGGATTTTCCGGTGGTACGCGATGGCCGGATCGTCGTCGATGCGGCGCGCCGCACCAGCCTTGCCGGCGTTTATGCCGGCGGCGATTGCGTCGCCGGGGTCGATCTCACGGTGCGCGCGGTCCAAGACGGCAAGATCGCAGCGATGGCGATCGATGCCGTGCTGGCCGGGGAGAAGGAGCACGCCCATGGCTGATCTTCGCCTCGAATTTGCTGGCATCAAGGCGCCGAACCCGTTCTGGCTTGCCTCGGCGCCGCCGACCGACAAGGAATATAATGTCGTCCGCGCCTTTCGCGCCGGTTGGGGCGGCGTCGTCTGGAAGACGCTCGGCGAGGATCCGCCGATCGTCAATGTCTCCAGCCGCTACGGCGCGACCTCGTTCAACGGCGCGCGGATGGCGGGATTTTCTAATATCGAGCTGATCACCGACCGCCCGCTCGCGGTCAATCTGCGCGAGATCAAAACGGTCAAGCGCGATTGGCCGGATCGCGCCGTGATCGTCAGCCTGATGGTGCCGTGCGAGGAGGAAAGCTGGCGCCGCATCCTGCCGCTGGTCGAGGAAACCGGCGCTGACGGGATCGAACTCAATTTCGGCTGCCCGCATGGCATGTCAGAGCGCGGCATGGGTTCGGCGGTCGGCCAGGTGCCCGAGTATGTCGAGATGGTGACGCGCTGGTGCAAGCAGCATTCGCGCATGCCGGTGATCGTCAAACTCACGCCCAACATCACCGATATCCGGGCGCCGGCGCGGGCGGCCAAGCGCGGCGGTGCCGATGCCGTCTCGCTGATCAACACCGTCCAATCGATCGTCGCCGTCGATCTCGACGCCATGGCGCCCGAACCGGTGGTCGGCGGGCAGGGGTCGCATGGCGGCTATTGCGGCCCGGCGGTAAAGCCGATCGCACTCCGCATGGTCGCCGAGATCGCGCGTGATCCAGAAACCGCGGGGCTTCCGATTTCCGGCATCGGCGGGATTTCGACCTGGCGCGATGCCGCCGAATTCATCGCGCTCGGCGCAGGCTCGGTGCAGGTTTGCACCGCTGCGATGCATCGCGGGTTTCGGATCGTCGAAGACATGGCGGCTGGGCTTTCGAACTGGATGGACGAGAAGGGCTATGCCCGGATCGCCGATTTCAGCGGCCGCGCGGTCAAGAATTTCGTCAATTGGGAGGCGCTCGATCTCAACTACAAAACCATCGCCCGCATCGATCAGGCGCTTTGCATCCAATGCGGCCTTTGTTACATCGCTTGCGAGGATACTTCGCATCAGGCGATCGCGTTCACACGCGAACAGGGCGGGCGGCATTTCTCGGTGATCGACGCCGAATGCGTCGGCTGCAATCTCTGCTACCATGTTTGCCCAGTGGAAAAGTGCATCAGCATGGTTTCTGTGGCAACTGGCAAGCCGAAATTGACCTGGAAACACCACCCCAACAACCCTCTCCGGGAGGCCGCGGAATGAGCCAGAAAGCCACCAATCTCCGCATCAATGCCGAGCGGCTGTGGGAGACCATCATGGAGACCGCGCAAATCGGCGCGACCGCCAAGGGTGGCGTGCGGCGCCTGACGCTTTCTGATCTCGACCGAAGGGTGCGGGATTGGTTCGTCGATGCCTGCAAGAAAGCCGGGTGCAGCATCACCGTCGATGACATGGGCAATATTTTTGCGCGCCGCGCCGGCAAGAATCCCAATCTCGCGCCGATCGCGGTCGGAAGCCATCTCGATACGCAGCCCTCGGGCGGCAAATTCGATGGCATCATCGGCGTTCTCTCCGGCCTCGAATTGCTGCGCACGCTGAATGAGGCCGGGATCGAGACCGAGGCGCCGATCGAAGTTATCGACTGGACCAATGAGGAGGGCTCGCGCTTTGCCCCCGCGATGCTCGCCTCAGGCGTGTTCGCGGGCAAATTCTCGCGCGAGTACGCCTATGCCCGCGCCGATCGTGACGGCAAGAGTTTCGGCGAGGAACTCGAGCGGATCGGCTATCGCGGCGAGGCGCCGTGTGGCGCGCACCCGCTTTCGGCGTTTTTCGAACTCCATATCGAGCAAGGGCCGATCCTGGAAGCGGAAGGCAAAGTCATTGGCGTCGTGACCGACGTCCAGGGGATGCGTTGGTACGAGGTGACGGTCGAGGGCGAGGATTGCCACGCCGGCACGACGCCGATGCCGATGAGGAAAGACGCGTTGCTCGCGAGCGCGCGGATGATCACGGCGATCAACGCCGTCGGCCGCCGCCACGCGCCGCACGCGGTCACGACCGTCGGGTTGATTGAGGCGCAGCCCAACAGCCGCAACGTCATCCCCGGCAAGACGTTTTTCACCATCGACATCCGCCACCCGCACGATGCCGTGCTGGCGACGATGGAGGACGAGATTACCCGCGAACTCGAGGCCATCGCCGCGGCGTGCGGGGTTTCGCTTGCGTTGGAGCGTGTGTGGAATTCGCCGCCGGTGCCGTTCGCCAAGGAGTGCGTCGATGCGGTGCGCGAGGCGGCGCGTGATCTCGGGCTTCCCTCGCGCGAGATCATCTCGGGTGCCGGGCATGACGCGGCTTACGTCGCCGCGGTTGCGCCGACGGCGATGATCTTTGTTCCCTGCGAACGCGGCATTAGCCATAATGAACTCGAAAAGGCCGAACCCGAGCATGTCGCGGCGGGGGCCGATGTGCTGCTCCGCGCCGTGCTCGCGACCGATGCCCGGCTGGCGGAGGGGGTACGAGCCTGAATGGCGGAGATGGCGCTGCTTGAGACGGCCATGCGCGGCGAGACGGTGATCCCGGCGGCGGTGGTATCGGCGCGCGATGTCTCCTTGGTGTTTGACGCCGGTGGCCAGCGCGTGACCGCGCTCTCGGGGGTTGATCTCAGTATCGCGGCCGGGGATTTCGTCTCGCTCATCGGCCCGTCCGGCTGTGGCAAGACGACGCTTTTGCGCGCCATCGCCGATCTCGAACGCCCGACCTCGGGGTCGCTGCTGGTCAACGGCATGACCCCAGAGCAAGCCCGCCGCCGCCGCGCCTATGGCTATGTCTTTCAGGCGCCGGCGCTCTATCCATGGCGCAACGTCGCGCGCAACGTCATGCTGCCGCTCGAGATTATGGGGATGGCGCGGAGCGAGCGCGAGAGCCGGGCGGCGCGTTATCTCGGCCTTGTCGGGCTCGGCGATTTCGCGCGCAAATTCCCCTGGCAGCTCTCCGGCGGCATGCAGCAGCGGGTTTCGATTGCACGTGCACTCGCGTTCGAACCGCAACTTCTCCTGATGGACGAACCGTTCGGCGCGCTCGACGAAATCACCCGCGACGGGCTCAATCTCCATCTCCACGAGCTCTGGCGGCGCACCGGCATGACGGCGGTGTTCGTCACGCACTCCATTCCCGAAGCGGTGTTTCTTTCGACCCGCATCGTTGTCATGTCGGCGCGGCCGGGGCGTGTCGTCGAGATTATCGAGAACGATTTGCCGGCGATGCGTGATCTCGATCTGCGTGAGACCCCGGCTTTCCTCGCCGTCGCCCACCGGGTGCGCGAGGCGTTGCGCGCCGGGCATTCCTATGATTGAGCGCTAGATGCGTTGCGGCCGCACGCCGTTCGCGCGGGAAGGCGTGGTTTTGCCGCTGATTGCGATCATCGGCGTGTTGCTGATCGTTTGGTATCTCGGCGCGATTTTCCTCAACGCGCCGCAAGCGCGCGAACAGTTGGCGGAAGGGGCGGGGGCGCGTGATCTCGTCGCCGCCACCTGGTCGATGACGCGGCCGGTTTTGCCGGCGCCGCATCAGATCGCGGTCGAACTCGAGCAAAGCCTGTTTACACATCCGGTGACCTCGCCGCGCAGCCTCGTCTATCACGCTTGGGTCACGGTTTCGGCGGCGCTCGCCGGGCTCGGTTTTGCGCTCGCGCTCGGCCTTCTGCTCGCCATCGGCATCGTTCATGTCCGTCTGCTCGACCGCTCATTGATGCCTTGGGTGATCGCGAGCCAGACGGTGCCGGTCTTGGCAATCGCGCCGATGGTCGTTGTCGTGCTTGGCAATCTCGGCATCACTGGGTTGCTGCCGAAAGCGGCGATTGCCGGCTATCTCGCATTTTTTCCCATCACTGTCGGTATGGTGAAGGGTCTGCGCGCGCCTGATCCGCTGCAGCTCGATCTCCTGCGCACCTATGACGCGCGGCCGGCGCAGGTGTTTTCGCTGCTGCGCTTTCCGGCCTCGCTCGGGTTTTTGTTCCCCGCTCTCCGCATCGCCGTGACGCTCGCCCTGGTCGGTGCGATCGTCGCGGAATTGCCGACCGGGGCGCAGGCCGGGCTCGGCGCGCGGCTGCTCGCGGGCTCCTATTATGGCCAGACGGTGCAGATCTGGGCGGCTTTGTTCATGGCGGCGGCGATGTCGATGCTGGGTCTCGCCGCGGTGTCGCTGATCGAGACGCTGGCGGCGCGCAGCCGGGGGGGGCGGCTATGAAGCGGGCGCCGCTGATCTGGGCTGGCCTCGGGTTGATTGCGGCAACGCTCGCGCGGATCGCGGTCGTGCATGCGATACCCGCTGCTGCGCTCGCGCTCGCGGTGATCGCGGTCTTTACGCTGTTTCTCGCGATGGTGGGATTCGCCCGCGGCGAGGGATGGTTCGCCCGCCTTGCAACGCCGGTCTTGTTCGGCCTTCTCTTGCTCTGGCTCTGGGAGATGCTGGTTCTCGGGTTGGCAATTCCTTTCGTGCTCCTGCCGCCGCCGACCGCGATTGCGCGCGCATTCGGCATCCATCTCGCGCTGCTCACCCAGGATTTCGCGCAGACCTATCTCCACGCCGTCATCGCCGGCTATGCGCTTGGCTGCGGCGCTGGCTTCCTGGTCGCGCTCGCGATCGACCGCTCGTCCTTCCTCAAGCGTGGGCTTTTGCCGCTGGGCAACATGATGAGCGCCATGCCGATCGTCGGCATCGCGCCGATCATGGTGATGTGGTTCGGGTTCGAATGGCCGTCCAAGGCCGCGGTCGTCGTGGTGATGACGTTTTTCCCGATGCTGGTGAACACCACCGCCGGCCTTGCCGAAGCCGGCGCGATCGAGCGCGATCTGATGCAAAGCTATGCCGCAAGTTACCCCGCGACGCTGTGGAAGCTCCGCTTGCCCGCGGCCCTGCCGCATATTTTCACGGCGCTCAAGCTCAACTCGACGCTAGCCTTGATCGGTGCGGTGGTCGCCGAGTTTTTCGGAACCCCGATTCTCGGCATGGGGTTTCGCATTTCGACGGAGGCGGCGAAGATGAATCTCGATCTGGTCTGGGCGACCATCACCGTCGCGGCCTTGGCCGGCTCGCTGAGTTTTGGCGCGCTGGCGCTGCTCGAACGTGCCGTGACGTTCTGGCATCCATCGTTTCGCGGCTCATCGTAAACGCATCGAAGGGGGACATAATGAAGAGATCACTGCTGCTTTCCGCTATCTTTCTTGCCGGAAGCCTGATGCGCCCGGCGCTTGCCGCCGATCCGCTCACCCTGCAGCTCAAATGGGTGACGCAGGCGCAATTCGCCGGCTATTACGTCGCCAAGGCCAAGGGATTTTACAAGGATGAAAATCTCGACGTCACCATCAAGCCCGGTGGCCCGGACATCAACCCCTCGCAGGTGATCGCCGGCGGCGGCGCCGATGTCGTGGTCGACTGGATGCCCTCGGCGCTCGCAACCCGGGAAAAAGGTGTGCCGCTCGTCAATATCGCGCAGGTGTTCCAGAAATCCGGCCTCGAACTCACCTGCCGCAAGGATAGCGGCGTGCGCACGCCGAAGGATTTCCGGGGCAAGACGCTCGGCGTGTGGTTCGCCGGCAACGAATATCCGTTCCTCGCCTGGATGGCGAAGCTGAATTACACCACCTCCGGCCCCAATGCCGATGTCAAGGTTTTGAAGCAGGGTTTCAACGTCGATCCCTTGCTGCAGAAACAGGCGGCGTGCATTTCGACCATGACCTATAACGAATACTGGCAATTGATCGAGGCCGGCATGAAGCCTGATCAGCTCGTCGTGTTCAAATACGAGACCGAGGGGGTTGCGACCCTGGAAGACGGGCTTTACGCGCTACAGCCGAAGCTCAACGATCCGAAAATGGTCGATCGCTTGGCGCGGTTTCTGCGCGGCTCGATGAAGGGCTGGCAGTATGCGATGGATCACCAGAAAGAGGCGGTCGCGATCGTGCTCGACAATGACACAACCGGCGCCCAGACCGAGCGGCATCAGACGACGATGATGAGCGAGGTCGCGAAGCTCATTCCCGGCAGCAGCCATGGCCTCGGCTATCTCGAGCCAGCGTCTTATGAGCGCACGGTGGACGAGCTGCTCGCTGGCAAATCCGATCCGGTGATCTCCAAACGCCCCGAGGACGCAACCACTCATGCCGTCTGGGACAAGGCTTTCGCCCAGAAATAACGTTCTCGGCTTCCCGGCGGGCGGCGCTGCCAGCGCCGCCCAACCGACAAAAATTTTTTGGTTCTTTTTTCTAAAAAAGAACGATTTCTCTCTCGCCGTCACTCATCCCGCAGTGGCCGCGCAAGCAATGCCATCATCGCGGCGCGGAGACTGGCTCGCCCGGAGAGCACCGCGGCGACGGCGGCGCAGATCGGCACTTCGCAGCCGGCTTTCGCCGCACGCGCGACCAGCGCCGGGGCGGTCGCAACGCCTTCGGTGACGCCGCGTTGATGGGCAAGGACGGTGGTAAGAGCTTCGCCCTGGCCGAGCGCGAGGCCGAGGCTGAAATTGCGGCTCATCGGGCCGGTCGCGGTGAGCACGAGATCGCCGAGACCGGAAAGCCCGGTCATGGTCTCCGGCTTGCCGCCGAGCGCTCGCGCCAGCCGTGCCATTTCCGCGAGCCCCCGTGTGATCAGTGCGGCGCGGGCGTTTTCGCCCAAACCGGCGCCGATCACCGCGCCGGCGGCGATGGCGATGACGTTTTTCGCCGCCCCCCCGAGTTCGGCGCCAAGCGGATCGTCATTGCCGTAGAGGCGGAATTGATCGCTTGCGAGCCTTGCCATGACCGAGAGGCGAAGCGAGGCCTCGCGCGCGGCGATGACGGCGGCGGCGGGAAGGCCACGCGCAATCTCGGCGGCGAAATTCGGCCCGCTCAGCACCGCAAGCGGCCGCGCCGGCGCGAGTTCGGCCAGCATTTCCGAAGGTAGCAGCAGGCTCGACGCCTCTATCCCCTTGGCGCAGATCACCGCCGGGCCCGCTGGCACGCCCTGCGCGACGGCGCGGAGATGCTGCACCGGCACGGCAAGCAGGAAGAGATCGGCGGTGATCGCCGAAAGATCGGCGGTGACGGTGATGGCGGGGTCGAGGGCAATGCCGGGAAGACGCGGATTTTCCCGCGTCTTTGCAATCGCGCGGGCACGCATCGGCTCGCGCGCCCAGAGCGTGACGTCGTTGCCGGCGCGTGCCGCTTGGGCGGCGAGTGCGGTTCCCCAGGCGCCGGCGCCGATGACTGCGATCCGGCTCATGGCACGGCCGTCACGGCACTGGCGAGCGGCAGCACGCGGTGAAAACTGCCTTCGTCCTCGGCCAGCCGGTCATGCAAGGCGCGCAGCAGCGCCGTCGCCGCCTCGGCGAACCCGAAAGGCGGGTTGACGATGATAACCCCGCAGCCGTTGAGCATCGCCGGGTCACGCGGCGCGCGCCGGCAGAGTTCGGCTGCCAGCGCGTCGGCGAAACCGCTTTCGCTCAGCAGAGCGTGGATTTGCCGCACGCGGGCGCGCGATTTGATCGGATACCAGGCGGCAAGCACGCCGGTCGGGAACCGGCGATGGGCGCGACGGAGACCGTCTGCGAGGCGCTCAAACTCGTCCTCGGCCTCGAAAGGCGGGTCGATGAGGGTAAGGCCGCGCCGTTCCGGCGGCGGCAGCAAGGCGCCGAGCGCTTCCCAGCCGTCGCGCCGATGGACGGCAACCGCGGGATCGCCGGCAAAAAGCCGCTTGAGCGCCGCCGCTTCCTCGGCATGCCATTCGCAGCAGGCGAGCCGGTCGCCCGCGCGCATCAAGGCTCGGAGCAATAGCGGCGAGCCGGGATAGAGGCCGAGGCGTTCGACAATGCCGAGATAATCGCCGAGCACCGGGTCGGGGGCGGCGCGCAGGCGGGCGATGCCGTCGCGCCACTCGCCGGTGCGTGTCGCCTCGGCGCTTTCGAGGTCATAGCGGCCGCGGCCGGCGTGGGTGTCGAGAAAAAATGCCGGCTTGTCCTTGCGGTGCAAGGCGCGCACCAGCCACACCAGCAGCGCGTGCTTGACGCAATCGGCGAAATTGCCGGCGTGGAAGGCATGGCGGTAATTCATCAGGCGACCGGGGTTGGCGTAAGCGCCATGTCGGGCGCATCCAGTGGCCAGCGCGGGCGTGGCGCGTGCGCGAGATCGCCGAGCGCGCCGGCTCGCAGCCGCTCGATCCCTGCCCAGGCGACCATCACCGCATTGTCGGTGCAGAGCCGGAGCGGCGGTGCGATCAGGCGACACCCATGCCGCGCGGCGATCGTGGTGAGCGCGGCGCGGATTGCCTGATTGGCCGCGACCCCGCCGGCGATGACCAGGTTCGCCGCGCCGGGATGGCGGTCACGAAAGAGGGCGAGGGCGTGATAGGTGCGATCGGCGAGCACGTCGGTAACCGCCGCTTGAAAACTCGCGGCGAGATCGGCGGCGGCGGCGCGCGGCAAGGGGCCCGGTGGGAACCCGGCGACGGCCTGCGCGAGCGCGGTTTTGAGGCCGGAAAAACTGAAATCGCAGCCGGCGCGGCCGAGCAGCGGGCGCGGCAGCGCAATCGCGCGCGGGTCGCCCTCGGCCGCCAGGCGCTCGAGCGCCGGCCCGCCCGGCCAGGCGAGGCCGAGCAGCTTCGCCGCCTTGTCGAACGCCTCGCCGGTCGCGTCATCGAGGGTGCGACCGAGCACGCGATAACGCCCGAGCCCCTCCACCGCGACGAACTGGCAATGCCCGCCCGAGACCAGAAGCAAGAGATAGGGAAAGGCGAGCCCGCCCTCGGCGAGGCCGGGGAGCCGCGCGGTCAGCGCATGGGCTTCGAGATGATTGATCGGAAGAAATGGTTTGCCCCAGGCAAGCGCGAGGCCCTTGCCGAAATTCGCGCCGACGATCAGCCCGCCGATCAGCCCCGGCCCCGAGGTCGCCGCGATCGCCGCGATCGCGGCACTGCCGATGCCGGCTTTGGCGAGCACCGCCTCGGTGAGCGGCGCGAGATGGGTGAGATGGGCGCGCGCCGCAACCTCCGGGACGACCCCGCCGAAGGCGGCGTGCGCGCCGGTCTGGCTGAGCACGGTTTCGTCGAGAATGCGGCCGTCACCCGCGAGCAGCGCGACCGCGGTTTCGTCGCAGGAACTCTCGATCCCGAGCACCGCGCCGGCGACCAGCCGGTCTTTGATTTCGGGATGGCCGATTTGCATGTCAGTGCTTTCCTTTCTAGCGCTCCGGTTTTAGGAGAGCCCGATGGACCTTGCCCCCTCCCATAGCGCCGGGCATCACCCGCGCGTCAAGCCACACGCGCGGGAATTGCCGCTGCGCGTCGGCACCCGTGCCTCGCCGCTGGCGCTGGCGCAGACCCGGTCGTTCCTCGCGCTGCTGCGCCATTTCTGCCCGGTGCTGCGCAGCATGAATGTGTTCGAGGAGCATGCGATCCGCACCACCGGCGATCTGGTACAAGATCGGCGGTTGGCCGAGATCGGCGGCAAGGGGTTGTTCGCCAAGGAAATCCATGAGGCGCTGGCGGATGGCCGGATTGATTTTGCCGTCCACAGCCTCAAGGATCTGGAAACCGCACTGCCGCCCAATATCGTGCTCGCCTGCACGCTGCGGCGCGAGGATGCGCGCGATGCGCTGCTCCTCGGCGCCGGATGTGCCGCCGGCGAACCCGAGGATCCCTATGCCGCGCTGCCGCAGGGGGCGGTGATCGGCACCTCCTCGGTGCGGCGTCAGGCGCAGTTGCTGCACGCGCGGCCCGATCTTCGCATCGTGACGCTGCGCGGCAATGTCCAGACCCGGCTCGACAAACTCGCGGCGGGGGCGTGTGATGCGAGCCTGCTCGCGCTTGCCGGGCTGCGCCGGGTCGGGCTCGCCGAGGTGCCGAAGCTGGTTCTCGACCCCGTGGTCATGGTGCCGGCGGCGGGGCAGGGGATCATCGGCATCACCGCCCGCGCCGATGATGAGGAACTGCTCGATCTCCTCGCCGGCATCGAGGATCCCGAGGCCAAGGCGGTCGCCACCGCAGAGCGAGCGTTGCTCGCTTGTCTCGATGGCTCCTGCCGCACGCCGATCGGCGGCTATGCGCGGGTTTTGCCGGATCAGCGGCTGCATCTGACTGGCCTCGTCGCGCGCGCCGATGGCAGTTTCCTGCTTAAGCGCGAGATCGTCGGCGAGGCCGGGGAAGCGGCGCGGCTCGGCACCGAACTCGGCATGAGCCTGCGCGCCGAAAGCCCCGCCGATATCTTTGCCTGACCACGCTCGCCCGGCCGCGCCGACGCGAGGGGAGAGCGGTGGCGTTCTCGTCACAAGGCCGCTGCCGGCCGCGCTGGCGACGGCGGCTCTGCTCACCGCCCGCGGCTATACGCCGGTAATCGCCCCGCTCCTGACAATTTTACCATGCCCGGCCGATCTGCCGCCGCCCGAGGAGCTACAGGCGATTTTGGTCGGAAGCGGCAACGCCGTCGATCACCTGCCGGCGACGCATCGGCAGCTCCGCCTGCTCGCGGTCGGGAACGCAACGGCCGCGCGCGCCCGCCGCGCCGGCCATGGCGCGGTCGCGAGCGCGGCAGCGGATGCGGCGCGGCTTGCCGCCCTCGCCGGTGCGACGCTCGATCCTGCCGGCAAGCCGCTGCTGCTCGCGGTCGGCGAGGGGCAAGGTGCCGCCCTTGAGGCGGCGCTCACCGCCCAGGGGTTTCGCGTTCTGCGCCGGGCGGTCTATACCACGGCGGCGGCGGCTTCCTTGCCGGCTGCCGCCCGCGCGGCCCTTACGGCGCCGGCGGAATCGTTATCGAGACCGTCGTCGGAGGGACCAACAGTGCGGGCCGGGCTATTCTTCTCTGCCGAGACGGCGCGGGTGTTCCGGCGCCTGGTGGAAGCTGAAGGGATAGCCGATCGCCTCAGCGCGCTCGTTGCGCTGGCGATCAGTGCCGCCACCGCCGCCGAACTCCGCCCCTTGCCGTGGCGGGAGGTACGCGAGGCTCATCATCCCGATCAGGAGGCTTTGCTGGCGCTCTTGCCATGACCGAAGATCCCATCCCCGCGCCGCCGCCTGCCACCGAGGCCGCTTGCGAAGGCGAAACCGCGCCCGCGGCGCAGGCGGCCGACGCTGCCCGGCCGGTCGCCCGGACGACATCGCTGTTACCGCTTTTGGTGCTGCTCGACCTCGTATTGCTCGCCGGTGGCCTCGCCTATCTCTGGCGGTTTCCGCCTTATGCCACGGAGGCGCGCCTTGCCGCCCTCGAGCACGAGGTGGCGGCGCGGCCGGCCGCATCGGGCGGGGAGGTCGATCTCGCGCCGCTCGAGGCTCGGCTCGAGGAGACCGCCAAACGTCTTGCAGCACTCGAACAGGCGCCGGCGGGAGGGGGGGACACGGCGGCACTCGTGCAGCGGCTGGCGGAGGATGAGGCGCGGCTCGCGAGCTTAGCCAAGCAGCAAGCCGACCTCGCGCAAGCGAAGCAGGGCGCGGCCGCGATCGATGCTGCGGCGCTGCTGGCGCGCTTGCGTGACGACGAAGCCCGGCTCGATACCTTGGCGCAAAATGATGGCGCGGTCTCGCGCCAGATCGCGATCGTCGCCGACCAGACGACGCGGCTTGCCCGCTTACGGGCGGCGGAAAACGCGCTCGCCGCTGGTCAGCCGCTCGGCGATCTGCCGGGCGCGCCGCCGGCGCTGGCGCGTTTCGCCGAGACGCCGCCGCCGACGCTTGCCTCCCTTCGCGCAACGTTTCCCGCCGCGGCGGCGGCTGCCCGCGCCGCTAATCCGCCCCCCGGCTTAGGCGCGCGGCTGATGGATTGGCTCGGCGCGGCGGTGACGGTGCGGCACGGCGATCAGGTGCTGGTCGGCGACAGGCTTGCCGCCCAGTTGACAAAGGCGGAGGCCGCGCTCGCCAACGATGATCTCGCGGGCGCGCTTGCCGCCCTGGCGCCGATCGAGGGCGCGTCGGCGGCGGCGCTCGCGCCATGGCGGCAGAACGCCGAAAGCCTCCTCGCCGCGCGCCGCGCGCTCGCCGATCTTCTGGCGGGGCGTTGATGCGGCGCGTTCTGTTCCTGTTGCTCGCCGCCGCGGCAACGGTTCTCCTCACCCTCGGTTTTTTCGCGCTGCCGCGCGTCGTGAATCTCGAGATCGGCGCCTGGACGATCGAAACCTCTGGGGCGGCAGCGGCGATCTTGCTCGTCATCGCGCTCGCGCTGGCCTATGGCGTCGTGCGGCTCATCCTCCGTCTCCTTTTTTTGCCGCGGCGCTGGCGGCGCTGGCGGCAGGCGCGGGGGCGGCGGCGCGGCGAGAGGGCGGTGACGCGGGCGCTGGTGGCGCTCGCGGCCGGTGAAGGGGCTGCGGCGCGGGTCGAGAGCGAGCGGGCGCGGCGCGGGCTCGGCGATACCCCGCAAACCCTGCTGCTTGCCGCTTATGCCGCGCGCCAGGCCGGCCAGGATGCCGAGGCGGCGGCGCTGTTCGAGACCTTGGCGCGGCATCGCGAGGCGAGTTTCCTTGGGCTGCGCGGCCTGTTTCAGCAGGCCGCCGGACGGGAGGATTGGGAGGCGGCGGCGCAGCTCGCGCGGCGCGCTGAAGCCGCGTTCCCTGGGGCTGCGTGGCTGCGGCGTGAGCGTTTGGCGATAGCGCTCCGCCGCGGCGCCTGGGCGGAGGCCCTGGCTCTGGCGGGGCCGGATGCGCCGCGCGCGGCTTACGCCGCCGCCGCCGCGATCGCCGAGCCCGATCCTGCCGCCGCACTACGCCTTGCCCGCCGTGCCTTTCAGGATGATCCCCGGCTCACCCCCGCCGCTCTCGCCTATGCCGAACGGTTGCGCGCGGTCGGCAAGGAGCGGGCCGTCATGCGGTTGTTGCGCGCTGCTTGGGCGGCCAACCCACATCCCGATCTCGCGGCGTTCGCGCTCGCGCCGCTCGCGGACGCGGTGGCCCGGCTGCGCGCCGCCGAAACACTGGTCGCGGGGCGGGCGGATGATGCCGAAAGTCATTTCCTCCTCGCCCGCGTGGCGCTCGACGCGGGGCTGATCGGTCAGGCACGGCATCACGCCGAAGCCGCGCGCGCGACGCTCCGCCAGCGCCGCGTTTTCTTGCTGCTCGCTGACATCGCCGAGCGCGAGGCCACCGACGAGGAATACCGGGCCGCCGCCAACGAGGCACTGTCATTGGCGCTGCGGCAGGCGGCGGCGGCCGAGCCCGATCCCACCTGGCATTGCGATGCCTGCGCCGCCCACTTGGCCGCCTGGCAGCCGCTCTGCCCGGCCTGTGGGGCGCAGGGAAGGGTGGTCTGGGGGCAGGTCCCGACTCGGGCGCTCGGCCACGACCCGGCAAAATCTACCGCGCTGTTAACCCCAAGGTAATCGCCACCCGGCAATCTCTGCCCATGGCAAAAGGCCAAATGGCCGGGAGCGGGTGGAGCATGGAGCGGTGGATGCTTTGGCCCTTGGCGGCTTCGGCGCGCCGGGCGGTTTTGGGCGCTATGGTCAGCGTAGGGGCAGCGTGATGCAGCCGCTGCTCGATGGCCTTAAGACGCTCGGCCCACTGCGTCTTGCCGCGATGGCGGCGGTGGCGGTCGGCACGCTCGGTCTGCTCGCGCTGCTCGCCTTTCGCGGCACCGAGCAGCGCATGGCTCTGCTCTACAGCGATCTCGACATGCGGGAATCAGCGCAGATCGTCGAGCAGCTCGATCACGCCCATATCGCCCATCAAAGCGGCCATGACGGCGCGGAGATCCTCGTTCCCACCGATCAGGTGGCGAAGGCGCGGCTTCTGCTCGCGAAAGATGGCCTGCCGAGCGGCGGCTCGGTCGGCTATGAAATCTTTGATCGCTCCGACACGCTGACCGCCAATCAGTTTCAATTGGCGATCGACCAGACCCGGGCGCTGGAGGGCGAGCTTGCGCGCACCATTCGCGCGATCCATGGCGTTCGCGCCGCCCGCGTGCATCTCGTGCTCCCGCGGCGCGAGCCGTTTTCACGCGACCCCGAGGAGGCGCAGGCGAGCGTGCTCCTCACCATGGCCGGCGCGTCCCGGATGGATCGCGACGAAGTACAGGCGATCCTCAATCTCGTCGCCGCCGCGGTGCCGAGCTTGAAACCACAGAACATCTCGATCGTCGATAGCCGCGGCAATCTTCTCGCCCGCGCCGGCAACCCTGTCGGTGATGGTGCGGCGGCGATGACCGCGGACGAAATCCGCCGCGCGACCGAGCTTCGCCTCTCGCGCGCCGTCGAGGAGATGCTGGAGCAAAGTCTTGGCTTTGGCCATGTTCGCGCCGAGGCCTCGGTGCAGATGAATTTCGACCAGTTGCATCAAACCGAGGAGAAATACGATCCCGACGGGCAGGTGGTGCGCAGCCAGCAGAGCGTCACCGACAATTCAAAATCGACCGATGGCGCGAACAACGTCTCGGTACAGAATAATCTCCCCAATCCCGACAACGGCACCTCGAATACCACCAGCCAGGAAGGGCGCCAGGAAGATACGACGAATTACGAAATCAGCAAATCGGTAAGAACCCTGGTCCATGACGCGCCGCAGATCCAGCGCATCAGCGTCGCGGTGATGGTGGATGGCGCCATGATGCCGGGCAAGAGTGGCAAGCTGGAATGGCAGGAGCGCAGTCCCGAAGAGATCGCGCGGATCAGCGCTCTGGTCAAAAGCGCTGTTGGATTTGATGAGAAGCGCGGCGATCAGGTGCAGGTGGTGAGCATGCGCTTCACGCAGGGCGACATCGCGACGCCGACGGCGACCGGCCCGTTCGGCCTTGCGCTCGAACATGCTGACATCGTCCATCTCGTCGAAACGCTGCTCTTTGGCATCGTCGGCGTCCTCGCCCTGCTCGCCGTCTTGCGGCCGATGGTGCTGCGTCTGACGACGATCGCGGCGCCGCCGGCGCTGGCCGGGCCGATTGATGGCCGGGAAGACGTGGCGGCGGGGAACCTGCTTGCCGGGGTCGATGGCGTCGCGCTCCCGGGAGCGGCGCAGGTCGCCATGTTGGAGGATGAGAGGATGACGACGCTCGCCAATATAGAGGGACAGATGAGGCTTTCCTCGATCCGCAAGATCGCTGATCTGGTAGATAAGCATCCAGAAGAATCTGTCGCCATCATGCGTGGCTGGATGGCCGAGGAGCAGAGCTGAGCGATGGCCAAGATCGATGATCCGCGCGGCTTGAGCGGGTCGCAAAAGGCCGCGATTTTGATGCTGGCGCTCGGTGAGGAGCAGAGCGGGCGTATCTTTGCCCTGATGCATGAGGACGAGATCAAGGAAATCTCCGCAGCGATGGCGCAGCTCGGCTCGGTGCGGGCCGATCTTGTCGAGCGCTTGTGTAACGATTTTTCCGAAAGCCTCGGTGGGGTTGGCAATATCGTCGGCAGCTTCGAGAGCACGGAGCGGATCTTGCAGCGCGCCCTGCCGCGCGATCGCGTCCAGCAGATCATGGAGGAAATCCGAGGGCCAGCCGGGCGCACGATGTGGGACAAGCTCGGCAATGTCAGCGAGGCGGTGCTCGCGAATTACCTCAAGAATGAATATCCGCAGACCGTTGCCGTCGTTCTCTCGAAGGTCAAGCCCGACCACGCGGCGCGGGTTCTGGCGTTGCTGCCCGAGTCCTTCGCGATGGAGGTGGTGATGCGCATGCTGCGCATGGAGAGCGTGCAGAAGGAAGTCTTGGAGGGTGTCGAACGCACGTTGCGCGCCGAGTTCATGTCTAATCTCGCGCGCAGCACCCGGCGCGACTCTCATGAAATGATGGCGGAAATCTTCAATAATCTCGACCGCCAGAGCGAAACCCGCTTCCTTGCCGCGCTCGAGGATCGCAACCGTGAATCGGCGGAGCGGATCAAGGCGTTGATGTTCACGTTCGAGGATCTGCAACGTCTCAGCGGTGTGGCTATTCAGGTTCTGATGCGCACCGTCGAGAAGGACAAGCTGCCTATCGCCCTTAAGGGCGCCTCTGAGAAAGTGCGTGATCTCTTCCTCTCCAACATGTCCGAACGCGCCGGGCGCATGCTGCGTGAGGAGATCGAAAATCTCGGGCCGGTCAAACTCCGCGACGTCGATGAGGCACAGGCCAGCATCGTCTTGGTGGCCAAGGAACTTGCCGCGCAAGGTCAGATCGAGATCAGCGAAAGCAAGGGCGAGGAGTTGGTCTATTGAGCGGGGCGACGAAAATTCCGCCGCGTGCCGAAGCCGGCAAACGAAACCTGTTCATCGAGGATTTCGATGCGATTGACGCACCGGTGGCGGAGACGCCGGCGGCGGATGAGGCCAATGAGCCCGAAATCATCACCGCGGTCTTCACGGCCGAGGATGTTGAGGCGGCGCGGCTCAGCGGCTACGAAGCGGGTGTCGCGGCGGGACGGGCGATGGTGCTCGGCGCGCGCGAGGCCGCGCTCGATGGCCTGCTCGCGGCGATCCGGGGGGCGCTCGCGGAGGCGGCGGCGGGTGCGAAGCTGCGCGCCGACGAGATCGGGCACGCCCTGGCGCGGATGCTGACGGGCTCGCTCGCGGCGGTATTGCCCGATCTCGTTCGCCGCCATGGCGCCGCCGAAATCAGCCGGCTGATGCGCGAATTGCTGCCGCCGATGGCGCTTGAGCCCGAGATCATAGTGTCCATCGCCGCTGGCGATCGGGAGACGCTGGCGGCGGATCTCGAGCGTCTCGATGGATCGCTTGCCGCAAAGGTGCGTCTCGTCAGCGAGGCCGGCATGAGCGCGGGCGACGTCACGATTACCTGGAAAAATGGCCGCGCCAGCCGCGATAGTGCGGCGCTGCGGCGCCAGCTCGTCGAATTGTGGCAGGGTTTCGGGCTGGATGCGGACAGTCATGCGGAAAGGGAATTGGCCGATGTCGAATGAGCCGGATTTCATCGAGGGTAGTGACGCGCTGGATATCACCGATACCAGCGTGCCGCGCGGTGCGCGCGATCTCGAAGCGGTCTACGACATTCCGGTCACGGTGAGCGCCGTTCTCGGCAAGGCGACGATGCAGGTCAATCAATTGCTCAAGCTCGGCCGCGGCGCCGTGGTCGAACTCGACCGCAAACTCGGGGAGGCGATCGATATCTACGTCAATAACCGGCTCGTCGCGCGTGGCGAAGTGGTGATGGTCGACGATAACCGGCTCGGCGTGACGATGACCGAAATCGTCAAAGCGGATCGGGTGGTTTGAGGCGCTTTCGCGGATAGGGGCGGTTGCGGACGATGCAAGTTCTGATCATCGGATCCTTGGCGGCGGAACTCGGTCAGGCGGCGCAGATCGCGATCGCGCGCGGCGTCCGGCTCGACCAGGCCGATGGCATCGAGCCGGCATTGATCCGGCTGCGTGCTGATGCCCGCGTCGATCTCGTGCTCTGTGACGTCCGCCACGACATCGCGGCGCTGATCCGCGCGATGTTTGCCGAGCGCATCCTGGTGCCGGTCGTCGCGTGCGGGGTTGGCAATGATCAGGAGGCGGCGGTGCGCGCGATCGAGGCGGGGGCGCGGGAATTCCTGCCGCTGCCGCCGGATGCCGAGTTGATCGCGGCCATTCTCGAATCCGTGGCTGGGGAGAGCCACGCGTTGATCGTGCGCGACCCGCTCATGCTCGCAACCCTTCGCCGCGCCGAGCAGGTCGCGCGTTCGGACGCGTCGCTGCTGATCTCAGGAGAATCGGGCACCGGCAAGGAGGTTCTGGCGCGCCATGTCCATCGCCGTTCGCGCCGTGCGGCGGCGGCGTTCGTTGCCCTCAATTGCGCGGCGATTCCAGAGAATTTGCTGGAGTCAGAACTTTTTGGCCACGAGAAGGGCGCCTTTTCCGGCGCCATCGCGCGCCGGGTCGGCAAATTCGAGGCCGCTGACGGTGGCACGCTGTTGCTCGATGAAATCAGCGAGATGGATATCCGCCTTCAGGCGAAGCTATTGCGGGCGATCCAGGAGCGCGAAATCGACCGTCTCGGCGGCAACGGACCGGTGCGCGTGAATGTGCGCCTCATCGCCACCACCAATCGCGATCTCAAGAGCGAGATCGCTGCGGGGCGGTTTCGCGAGGATCTTTATTTCCGACTCAATGTCGTCAATCTGGTGATCCCGCCGCTCCGCGAGCGGCCAGCCGATATCATCGCCTTGGCGGAACATTTCGCGCAGCGCTTCGCCGAACTCAACGGCGTGCCGGCGCGGCCGCTGGCGGAGGAAGCGCGCGCCGCGCTGCGCCGCCATCCCTGGCGGGGCAATGTGCGCGAACTCGAAAACATCCTCCATCGCGCCGTGCTGCTCGCGGAAGGCGACGAGATCGATCTCGCGGCCATTGAACTGCCGGCGGCGGAAGGCTTGGCGCTCGCGGCAAACGGCCGGCCCGCAACGCCCGCGGGGGGTGCGGTCGCGACCCCGGCGCCAGGCGCGGCGCCGGTTTCGGCGCTGGTCGGGCGCACGGTTGACGAGGTCGAGCGCGATCTCATTCTCGAAACCCTGGAACATACTTTCGGCAACCGCACCCATGCCGCGGTCATGCTCGGCATTTCGATCCGGGCGCTGCGCAACAAGCTTCGCGATTACGCGGCGCAGGGACTTGCCGTGCCGCCGCCGCCGGCCGGCAGCATGGCGTCTGCGGCGGTGGCCTGAGGCGCCATGGCCGACATCGCGGCGAAACCAGCGGCGCCCTGGCTCGCCGTCTTCGGCGGGCGGCTTCGTCCCTATCTGCCGGGGAGCGATATCGGGCTCGCGCTCGGTGTCGTTGCCTTGCTTTCGGTGCTCATCCTGCCGCTGCCGCCCTTCGTGCTCGATATCTGTCTCTCGCTTTCGATCACGGCGTCGATCCTTGTCCTGATGGTCGCGCTGTTTCTCGAAAAGCCGCTCGATTTCTCGAGCTTCCCGACCTTGTTGCTGCTGACGACGCTGCTGCGCCTGGCGCTCGAAGTCGCGACGACGCGGCTGATCCTCGCCCACGGCAATGAGGGGCCGCTCGCGGCCGGGCATGTTGTTGCCGCCTTTGGCGGTTTTCTCATGGGCGGCGACGTGGTGATCGGCGTCATCTTGTTTGCGATCCTGCTCGTCGTCAATTTCATGGTCATTACCAAAGGTTCTGGCCGTATCGCCGAAGTTTCCGCGCGCTTCAGCCTCGATGCCATGCCCGGAAAGCAGATGGCGATCGACGCCGATCTCTCCTCGGGCATGATCGACGACAAGACGGCACGCCGCCGGCGGCGCGAACTGGAGGCCGAGAGCGGCTTTTACGGCGCGATGGATGGTGCCGCGCGGTTCGTCCGCGGCGATGCCATCGCGGCGTTGATCATCACCACAATCAATATCGTCGGTGGCCTTACGATCGGTCTCGTGCGCCATGGCATGCCGTTCGCCGATGCCGCCGCGACCTTCACCACGCTGACCGTCGGGGATGGGCTGGTCGCGCAGATCCCGGCTTTGTTGGTCTCCACCGCCGCTGGCATCGTCGTCACCAAGGGCGGCATGGAGGGCAAGGCGAATGTCGCCCTGCTCGCCGAGATCGGCGGGCGGCCGAAGCCGCTCGCGCTCGCCGCTGGCGCCGCGACGGTGCTGGCGCTGATGCCGGGTTTACCGGCGCTCCCTTTTCTCGGGCTTGCTGGGGTCGCGGGGGGGGCTGCGTGGCTGCGGCGCAACTATGCGCCGTCGCTATCGCTCGCGCTTCCCGCGGGCGCGCCGGCGGCACCGGCCGAACCGCCGATCAGCGAGGCGCTGCGTATCGATCTGATCCGGCTCGAACTCGGCTATGGCTTGCTTGCGTTGGCAAGCGGCGATCCGCCGCGCCTGACCGAGCAGATCAAAGGGATGCGCCGCGCCATCGCCGCCGAAATGGGCTTCGTGCTGCCGCCGGTGCGCATCCAGGACAATATGCAGCTTCCCGCCGAGGGCTATGCCATTCGCATCAAGGAGATCGAGGCCGGGCGGGGCGAGGTGCGGATGAACGCGCTGCTCGCCATGGATCCCAAGGGTGGGCGGCCGGAGCTTGCCGGCGAACGCACCACCGAGCCGGCATTCGGCCTGCCGGCGCTTTGGATCGCGCCGGAAGCGCGCGAGGAGGCGACCTTCCGCGGCTGCACCGTCGTCGATCCGCCGAGCGTGCTCGCGACCCATTTGACCGAGATCGTGCGCGAGAACATGGCGGAATTGCTGTCTTATGCCGAGACCCAGAAACTCCTCGATGAATTGCCGCGCGAACAGCAGAAATTGGTCGCAGACATCATCCCGACGCAGATCTCGGTCGGCGGGGTGCAGCGTGTCTTGCAGGCGCTGCTTGCCGAGCGGGTTTCGATTCGCGATCTCCCCACCATTCTGGAGGGCATCCAGGAGGCAACGAGCGGCCAGGGGCGCGGCTTCGGGGCCATCGTCGCGCATGTGCGCGCCCGCCTCGCGCGGCAACTGAGCGACAGCCATGTCGGCGCCGCCGGCTATATCCCGCTGGTCACGCTGTCTCCGGAATGGGAGGGGGCCTTCGCCGATGCTCTGGTGGGACCGGCCGAGGATCGCCAGCTCGTGATGTCGCCCCAGCGGCTGCAGGACTTCATGCATCGCTTCCGGGCGGTCTTCGAGCAGGCTGCCGCGGGCGGCGAGGCGCCGGCGTTGCTGACCAGCGCGCCGATCCGCCCGCATGTGCGCGCGATCGTCGAGCGCATCCGCCCGGCGACCGCGGTGCTAGCACAGTCGGAAATCCATCCACGCGCCCGCATTCGCACCGTCGGTACGATATGATGGGTTCGCACCGGGACATGAGGATGGCGTTGCGGGTGGGCGGGCGCCGGCTGTGGCGCCCCGCCCCGCCTGATGGGGGACGCACGCGATGCGACTGAAGCTCTATCGCGCGCCTACCATGGCGGAAGCGATGGCGGCGTTGCGCCGCGAACTCGGCGCCGAGGCGCTCATTCTCGGCAGCCGACGGGTGGCGGGCGGTGTCGAGGTGACGGCCGCGCTCGATCCCGAGGCGGCGTCCCCCTCTGGCGCGGCGGGGGATCCGCTGGCCGCCGGCGGTCAGCGCGAACGGCGGGAGGCACTCGCGTTTCACGCGGTTCCGGAGGCGCTCGCGGCATTGCTCGAAGAGGGCGATCTCGCGACGATGCTGTCCCGTCATTTCGCTTTTGCCACCTTGCCGCTCGCGGCCGGGGCGGCGCCGCTCTTGTTCGTCGGCCCGCCGGGCGCCGGCAAGACTTTGACGGTCGCGCGGCTGGCGACCCGGCTGGTGCTGGCGGGGGGCGCGCCACTGGTGATTTCCGCCGATGGCAAGCGCGCCGGCGCGACCGAACAATTGGCGGCTTATACGCGGCTGCTCGACCTCAATCTTTTGGTCGCGAGTCAGCCGGTATCGCTCGCCCGCGCTCTGACGCGGCGGAGCGAGGGGGCGCCGGTATTGATCGACGCGCCGGGGATCGATCCTTTCGATCCCGCCGCCGGCGCGGAAATCTCCGCTCTCGCCGGCGCGGCGGGGGCGCGGGTCGTTTTGGTGCTGCCGGCTGGGCTCGATGTCGCCGAAGCCGCCGATCTCGCCGCCGCCTTCGCCGCTGCCGGCGCGCTCGCCCTGGTTGCGACCCGGCTCGATGTCGCGCGGCGGCTGGGCGGCGTGCTCGCCGCCGCCGCCGCCGGCCGGCTCGGCCTCGCCGAGGCCGGGGTGGGCAGTGGCGCCGCCGACGGGTTGGTGCCGATGACCGCCGATTTTCTTGCCGAGCGACTGGTTCGGGGCGTTGGCCCGGCCACTGCCCGGCCTCCAGCAGAGGCGTATGCATGATGCTCGATGTCCGTTCGATCAGCCAAGGCGACCGTCCCGGTGTGCCGGTGGGCAAGGTGCTGCCGCTGCGGCGCGGGCGTCTGATCGCCATCGCTTCGGGCAAGGGGGGGGTGGGGAAGACCTGGCTCGCGATCACCCTCGCCCACGCGCTCGCCCGCGCCGGGCGGCGGGTGTTGCTGTTCGATGGCGATCTCGGTCTCGCCAATGTCGATATCCAGCTCGGCCTGATGCCGGAGCGCGATCTCGGCGGCCTGATCACCGGGCGGGCGAGCTTGGCCGAGAGTGTCACCGCGTTTGCGCCGGGCGGGTTCGACATTCTCGCCGGCCGTTCCGGCTCGGGCGCGCTTGCCGCCTTGGAGCCGCCGGCGCTGGCCCGGGTGTTGGCGGAATTGCGGGCCGCAACCGCGCTCTATCAGACCGTCGTGCTCGATCTTGGCGCCGGGCTCGATCGCGCGGTGCGGCGGATGGCGGTGGCGGCCGATACCCTGGTGGTGGTCGCGACCGATGAGCCGACCAGCCTCACCGATGCCTATGCGGTGCTAAAACTCTACGCCGCCGATTGCCTGCCGGAGAAAGGGGGCGGCGATGTCCGGGTCGTGGTGAACCAGGCGGCGAGCCAGGCCGCGGGCGAAAAAACGTTTGCGACGCTGGCGCGGGCTTGCCAGGCCTTTCTGGGCCGCGCGCCGGACTATGCCGGCGCGGTGCGGCGTGACGACCGGGTGCGCGAGGCGATCCGTCGCCAGAGCCTTCTCCTCACCCGTCACCCGGCGAGCCCGGCGGCGGCGGATGTCGAGCGTCTGGCGGCCGGTCTCGCGGCCGAGCCGCGAGGGCTTGTCGCCGGGGGCTGACGCTGGTAGCGCGCCTTTTCGTGACCTATGCGTGGCAGAGATGGGGTGCGTGGCAGGGTGGGCGCGCGGTTCTGGCGCTTGCTTTGGCGGCGTATTGTCTTGTCACCCCGGCGGGGGCTGCCTGGCAGGAGGGGGTTGCGCCATCGGCACCGATTTCGGCGCGCATCGTGCTTGCCAGTCCCGGCAGCGATCCGCCGCCGCCGCTGCCCAAAGGGTTTTGCCCCGCGCCCTCGGCACCGGCAGCGCCGTTGGCATCTCCCGCCTTGCGCGCGGGGCTTCGCCCAGGCGGGCATCTCGAAATCCTCGCTATCGGCTCGGGCAGCGTTCTCGGCCCGCCGCCCGGGCGGATTTTCGATTCTTTCGCCTATCGCGCGGCCCAGATTCTAAAGGCGGCGATGCCCAGTGCCGACATTGTGCTCAGCCTCTATGGCGGGCGCGGTATGGCCGCCGAAACCATGAGCCGCGATCTCCCCGCGCGGCTCGCCGAGCATCCGGTGCAACTGGTGATCTGGCAGACCGGCACGATCGAGGCGCTGCGGCGGGTTTCCGCTGCGGCATTTGCCCGCGCGCTCGAGGATGGCCGCGCGGCCGTGGCGCGGGCGGGGGCGGGGTTGATCCTGGTTGATCTGCCCTACAGCCGGGTCTTGCGCATGCATGCCGATTTGCGTCCTTACGAGGCGGTGTTGCGGGCCGCCGCGACCGCGCCGGGGGTGATGCTGTTTTCCCGCTTCGATCTGATGCGCGGCTGGGCCGAAGGAGGGGGGGTCGATCTCGAGCATGCCCGGCGGGCGGAGCGGCTTTTGGATGCGCGGCGGTTGCAGGTCTGTCTCGGGCGGGTGTTGGCGCGCGATATTTTGGCTGGCCTGCCGCCGCCGGACTCGGCGGTCGAGCGGCATCTCAGTCGCTGAACGCGGCACTTTTGACATCGCCTCTTGATCGCGGACGGCAGCGGGGCTAACCGATATCTTCATATCCGCCGGCCACAGCGTGGCCGACACGTCGAAAACGGGAAGATCGGCCGATGCGATTACTGGGGCGGCGTTTCGCTATACTTGTCAGCATGCTCATCGCGACGATGGGGGTGATCGGGCTGGCGCGGCCGGCGCTGGCGCAAGCGCCCAAGCCTTGGGAGATGGACATGCAGCCGGGCTTCAGCCCGGTGAAGCACGACATCATCGCGTTGCACGATTTCGTGCTGGTGATCATCACGCTGATTACGCTTCTGGTCGGCGCGCTGCTGGTGTGGGTGCTCTATCGCTACAATGCGCAGCGCAACCCGCAGGCGAGTCGGACCAGCCACAATACCTTGATCGAGGTGCTGTGGACGGTGCTGCCGATCCTGATCCTGGTGATCATCGCCATTCCCTCTTTCCGCCTGGTCTATTACGAGGATCGGACCCATGATCCGGCGCTGACGATCAAGGTCACGGCGCATCAATGGTATTGGGAATATGGCTATCCCGACCAGGGCGGGCTCGATATCGAAAGCCGCATCATTCCGGACAGCCAGTTAAAACCCGGGCAGATGCGTCTTCTGGAGGTGGATAACCCGCTGGTCGTGCCGGTAGGCAAGGATATCCGCATCCTCACCACCTCGACCGACGTCATCCACAGCTTCTTTATCCCGAGCCTCGGCGTGCAGCGCTACGCGATCCCCGGACGCAGCATCGAAACCTGGGTGCGGGTCGAGAAACCGGGTAGATATTACGGCGAATGCAACCAAGTCTGTGGTATGAACCACAGCCAGATGCCGATCGTGGTTGAGGCGCTGAGCGACGCTGATTTCAAGGCGTGGGCAGCCAAAGCCAAGGCGCAGGAGCAGACGTCGGAGAACGCACCGGCGAGGCTCGGCGACAACCGCCTGGCGGCGGCGGATGGGCTAATGAACGAGGCGCAGCGCTGACCCTGCTTTTCGGGCGGCGTTTTTCGAGGAGTTGATGAGCGATGGCAAGTGCAACCACCCATGATCATGCTCATGGCGAGCATCACGGGCATTATCCCGGCTTCGCCGCGCGCTGGTTGTTCAGCACCAATCACAAAGACATCGGCACGCTCTACCTGATTTTCGCCGCGGTTGCCGCGGTGATCGGCGGCGGGCTTTCGATGATCATGCGCGCGCAACTGATGTATCCCGGCCAGCACATCGTCGAGAACGGTCAGATCTGGAATACCATCGTGACCGCGCACGGGCTGATCATGATTTTCTTCGTGGTCATGCCGGCGCTGATCGGCGGGTTCGGCAACTGGTTCGTACCGCTGATGATCGGCGCCCCGGATATGGCCTTCCCACGCCTCAACAATATCAGCTTCTGGCTGCTGGTGCCGGCCCTGACTTTGGTTTGCGCCGGGTTGCTAATGGGCGAATCGGGGTCAGGCTGGACGCTCTATCCGCCGCTCTCGAATGCTATGTACGAACCCGGCCCGGGGATGGATTTCACCCTGTTCGCGCTCCATCTCGCTGGTATTTCGTCGCTGCTCGGCGCCATCAACTTCATCACCACCATCTTCAACATGCGCGCCCCCGGCATGACGTTGCACAAGATGCCGCTTTTCGTCTGGGGCATGCTGGTGACGGCGTTCCTGCTGCTGCTCTCGATCCCGGTGCTTGCCGGGGCGATCACCATGCTGATCACCGACCGCAATTTCGGCACCACCTTCTTTGACCCGCAAGGCGGCGGCGATCCGGTCCTGTTCCAGCATTTGTTCTGGTTCTTCGGTCATCCTGAAGTCTACATCATGATCCTGCCGGCGTTCGGGATCATCAGCCACATCGTCTCCACCTTCAGCAAGAAGCCGGTCTTCGGCTATCTCGGCATGGCCTATGCGATGGTCGCGATCGGCGTCGTTGGTTTCGTGGTCTGGGCGCATCACATGTTCGTCTCCGGCATGGATGTCGATACCCGCGCCTATTTCATGGCCGCGACCCTGGTCATCGCGGTGCCGACCGGGGTGAAGATCTTCTCCTGGATCGCGACCATGTGGGGCGGCGCGATCGAGATGACGGTGCCGATGCTGTGGGCGGTCGGGTTCATCTTCGTCTTCACCATCGGTGGCGTCACCGGCGTGGTTCTCGCCAATGCCGGCATCGATCAGATCGTGCACAACACCTATTACGTCATCGCCCATTTCCACTATGTGCTATCGCTCGGCGCGGTGTTTGGCATCTTCGCCGGCATTTATTTCTGGATCGGCAAGATGACCGGGCGGCCATTCCCGGAATTCTGGGCGCGGGTGCATTTCTGGATGTTCTTCGTCGGCGTCAATCTCACCTTCTTCCCGATGCATTTCCTTGGTCTTGCCGGGATGCCGCGGCGCTACCCCGATTATCCGGAGGCGTTCGCCGGCTGGAACTATGTCTCCTCGATCGGCGCCTACATCGCGGGACTCTCGGCGCTAGTGTTCTTTTACGTCATGTTCCGCACCTTCACCTCGAAAGAGCGTGTCGGCGATAATTATTGGGGCGAGGGCGCGACGACGCTGGAATGGACGGTGAGTTCGCCGCCGCCCTTCCACACTTACGAGGAATTGCCGCAGATCCGCTGACGGCAGAGACGGGTATGAGCGATTCTGTTTGGATCGAAGCGCCTGGCGGGGAGATCATCTCCTCGCCGCTCGTCGCGGTCGCGACCGTGGGCGACTGGATGACTCTGCTCAAGCCGCGGGTGATGACGCTGGTCGTTTTCACCGGGCTGGTCGGCTTGCTGGTAGCGCCGGGGGGAATGCATCCGGTGCTCGGTCTCGCGGCGATCCTGTGCATTGCGGTCGGCGCTGGTGCGGCCGGGGCGATCAATATGTGGTACGACCGTGACATCGACGCAGTGATGCGGCGGACGGCGCGGCGGCCAGTGCCGGACGGGCGGATCGCGCCGGCGGATGCGCTCGGCTTCGGGATTGCGCTGGCCGTCGCCTCGGTTCTGGTCATGGGGCTTGCGACCAATGTCGCGGCTGGTTCTGCCCTCGCGGCCTCGATCCTGTTTTACGTGTTCGTCTATACGATGTGGCTGAAGCGGCGGACGCCGCAGAACATCGTCATCGGCGGGGCTGCCGGGGCCTTCCCGCCGCTGATCGGTTGGGTCGCGGTGACCGGGCATCTCGCGCTAACGCCACTCGTGCTGTTTGCCATTATTTTCTTCTGGACGCCGCCGCATTTCTGGTCGCTCGCGCTCTACGCCCATGGCGATTACGCGCGCGCCGGTGTGCCGATGCTGCCTGTGGTGGCCGGCCCGCGGGCGACGCGTCGGCAGATCATGCTCTACACGTTGGTCTTGGTGCCGATCACGCTCTTGCCATGGGTGTTGGGCGAGGCTGGCCGAATCTATGGCCTCGCGGCGTGCGGGCTCGGGCTTGGCTTTTTGGTGAGCGCCTGGCGGGTGCTGCGCGACGCGGTGGATGCGACGGGGCGGAGCCTGACCAAGGATGCGCCAGCGCGGGCGGCTTTTCGCTATTCCATCCTCTATCTTTTCGCGCTGTTCGCGGCCTTCGCCGTCGACCGTCTGGTCGGGTGAACGGCGTGATGACCGAGCCGGTGCCAGCGCCGCCGCCGATCAAGCCCGCCGATCTCGAACGGCGCCGGCGGGGGCGCAATTGGGCGCTGTTCGTGGTGCTGTTTGCCCTCGCCGGCCTATTCTATGCCATCACCATCGCCAAGATGACGCGCCATTGATCTGATATCGCTCCCCGCCCATGGCGCACACCCAGTTTTCGCTGATCAACCACTTGAATCGTGCGCTCTTTTGGCCATGATGCGCGGACGAAGCCTTTCCACCGCCGGATCAAGCCCGGCCGAGATGAGACGGACGAGACATGAGCACTGATACCCACGCCGCTGCCCTCCCTGTCGCCAGTTCTGGCCTGAAGCAGCCTTATCATCTGGTCGATCCCAGCCCGTGGCCGATCGTTGGCGCTCTGGCGGGTGGCCTGACCGTGCTCGGCATCGTCTTCGAGGCGCATTATCATAGTTGGACGCTGCTCATTCTCGGTCTGCTCGGCGTGCTCGGGGTGATGTTCTTCTGGTGGCGTGACGTGCTCAAGGAAAGCCACACGCCGGGGATGCATTCGCCGGTGGTGCGGCTTGGCCTGCGCTACGGCATGATGTTCTTCATCACCAGCGAAGTGATGTTCTTCGTTGCTTTCTTCTGGGCGTTTTTCAATTTCGCGCTGTTTCCCGAGCATGTCGCCGGCGCCAAGGAAATGGTCTGGCCGCCGGAGGGGATCCACACCTTCGCCCCGTTCCATATTCCCTTCCTGAACACCATGATCCTGCTGCTCTCGGGCACCACCGTTACCTGGGCGCATCACAGCCTGTTGGAGAATGACCGTAAGGGGCTGGTCATGGGGCTGTTGCTGACGGTGTTGCTCGGGCTCAGCTTTACCGGCTTTCAGGCGCTTGAGTATTCCCACGCGCCGTTTCATTTCGGTGGCACCATCTACCCTTCGGTGTTCTTCCTCGCGACCGGGTTTCACGGCTTTCACGTCATCGTCGGGACGTTGTTCTTGATCGTGTGCCTCCTCCGCGCGTCTGGTGGCGATTTTACGCCCGAGCGGCATTTTGGCTTCGAGGCGGCAGCCTGGTATTGGCATTTCGTCGATGTCGTTTGGCTGTTCCTGTTCGTGTGCATCTATTGGTGGGGGGCGTCGCCGGTATCCGCCGGCTGAGCGCCGATGCCGCCGGCCCCGGATGCGGCGATCTCGCCGATTTGGGCGGCGCTTGCGGGGCGGTGTCCGCGTTGCGGCCAGGGTAAACTGTTCGCGGGCCTGCTCACGGTGCGCCCCGCCTGCCCAGTTTGCGGTCTCGATCTCAGCGCCCATGATGCCGGTGACGGTCCGGCGGTCGCGGTTATTCTCGTCCTCGGCGCGGTGATCGTCGTCTTGGCATTCTGGGTCGAATTCACGTTCTCGCCGCCGCTTTGGGTGCATGCGGTGTTGTGGCCGGTGGTGACGGTCCCGCTCGCCATCGCGATGATGCGCCCGCTGAAGGCGGCGCTAATCGTGTTGCAATATCGCTATCGCCGCACCGAGATGGGGCCGTGACCGCGCCGCGCCGCCAGCGCAAACGCCGCAATTTTCTGGTCCCGACGCTGAGCACGGCGGTTATGCTGGCGGTTTTGCTGGGGCTCGGCGTTTGGCAGTTGCGGCGGCTGGCCTGGAAAGACGGCATTCTCGCCGCGATAGCGGCCGCCGAGGCGGCGCCGCCGGTTGCGCTGCCGGCGGCGCCGACGCCCTTCGAGAAAGTCGTCGTCCATGGCCGCTATCTGCCAGTGATCGCGCTCTACGGCGCCGAAGTGCGCGAGACGGCGCGGGGGCCGACGATGGGCGGACAATTATTGCAGGTGCTGGTGCCGGCGGCGGGACCGCCGCTCCTGGTCGCACGCGGCTGGATCCCCGATGGCGCGCTCGCCGCTTTCGCCGAAGCGGCGCCAGCGGTAAGCGTCATCGGCTTCGTCCGGCTGCCGGCGCGCCCGGGCTGGTTCACGCCGCGCGACGATCCCGGGCGGTTGCGCTTTTATACCCTCGACCCGGCTCGGATCGGCGCCGCGCTCGGCCTCAAAACGGTCGCGCCGTTCACGCTGATGGCGATGGGGCCGCCGCCGCCCGGCGGCATCCCGGCGCCGGCCGAGAACCTGCCGCGGCCACCGAACAATCACCTCTCCTACGCCCTGACCTGGTTCGGGCTCGCGATCGCGCTTGCGGTGATTTACGGTCTTTGGCTGCGAAGATATTGGCGGCAGGAGGGAGCCGGCGGCGATGAATGAAGCTTACACCCGTCTCCGGGCGCGCTTTGCCCGCATCGCGGTGATCGAGGAAGCGCAGGCGATGCTGGGGTGGGACGCCGCGACGATGATGCCTCCGGGGGGCGGGGCGGCGCGCGGCGAGCAACTTGCGGTCCTTGCCGGGCTTGCGCATGAGTTGCTAATCGCCGGCGAGGTGGCGGAGTGGCTCTCCGGCGCCGATCCCGGCGATGATCCATGGGAGCGCGCCAATCTCGCTTTGATGGCAGAGCGCTATCGCCGCGCCGCGGCGCTGCCGGGCGATCTCGTCGAGGCGCAGGCGCGGGCCAATGCGGCGTGCGAGAAAATCTGGCGCTGGGCGCGCGCGGCGGCGGATTTTGCGCAGGTTTTACCCGCTTTCACCGAGGTCGTGCGGCTCGCGCGGGAAACGGCCGCGGCACTCGGGGCGGCGCTCGGGCTTGATCCTTATGACGCGCTGATGGAGGGGTTTCAGCGTGGCGTGCGCGCCGCTGACGTCGTGCCGATTTTCGCGACCTACGAGGCTTTTCTCGCCGAGGCGTTGCCGCTCGCGCTGGCGCGCCAGGTTGCGCCGCAAATTCCCCCCGGCCCATTCCCCGAGGCAGCGCAGGAGGCACTTTGCCGGCGCTTGGCGGCCCGCGCCGGGCTCGATTTCAGCCATGCCCGGCTTGATCGTTCCTTGCACCCGTTCTCCGGCGGCACGCCCACCGATATCCGCATCACCACCCGCTATGACGAGGCCGATTTCGCGCAAAGCCTGATGGGCGTGATGCATGAGACCGGACACGCGCTTTATGAGGCGGGTTTGCCGACCGCTTATGCTCGCCAGCCGGTTGGCATGGCGGCAGGGATGGTGGTGCATGAGAGCCAGTCCTTGATCATCGAAATGCAGGCGTGCCGCTCGGATGCGTTTCTTGCATGGCTCGGCCCGATTTTGCATGAAAGTTTCGGCGGGGCTGCGGCGCTTTACGCGCCGGAAAACTTGGCGCGACTCTGGCGGCGTGTCGGGCGCGGCTTTATTCGCGTCGATGCCGATGAAGTGACCTACCCCGCCCATGTCATCCTCCGCTTTCGCCTCGAGCGGGCGTTGATCTCGGGCGATCTCGCCCCGGCCGACCTTCCCGGCGCGTGGCGCGAGGGGATGGCGGCGCTGCTCGGCATCACCCCGCGACATGACGCCGAGGGGTGTCTCCAGGATATCCATTGGTATGACGGCGCGTTCGGCTATTTCCCGAGCTATACGCTCGGGGCGATGGCGGCGGCGCAATTGATGGCGGCGGCGCGGAGGGGGGTGCCGGGGCTCGACGCGGCGCTCGCCGCCGGCGATTTCACCCCGCTCCGCACCTGGCTCCGGGCCGAGATCCATGCCCGCGGCAGCCTGCTCGGGTTCAACGATCTGCTCCGCGCCGCGACCGGCAAACCGCTCGACCCCGAGGATTTCATGGCGCATCTCCGCCGCCGCTATCTCGGCGGACGGTGAGACCTCGACGCGGTCTTTTGTATTTTTGGCACGAGATTTGCTTTATTGTCCCTGTCCGATGCGGATAGGTGGGGAAGCGATGGCACCGCCAGAGGGAGATTTGCCAGAGGAGAGAATGCCGGCGGCAGGGCAGGGGGAAGGCTCGGCCGGGTTCGATGAAATGCATCATGCGGGGGCGTGCCGCGCCCCTTACGCCATGATCCGCGATTGGCTCGCGGATCTCCCGCCCGATCTCCTCCGCCGCAAGCATGAGGAGGCGGAGCTTTTGTTCCGCCGGGTCGGCATCACCTTCGCGGTCTATACCGAAGGCGGTAGTCCCGAGCGCACCATTCCCTTCGACATCATTCCGCGGGTGCTCGATGCGGAGGAGTGGGCCTTTCTCGAGCGCGGCCTCCGCCAGCGCGTGCGGGCGCTGAACGCGTTTCTCGTTGATGTCTATCAGGGGCGCGAAATCCTCCGCGCCGGGCGGATACCCGAGGCGCTGATCCTCATGAATGAGGGGTTTTGCCCTGAGATGCAGGATTTCATACCCGTCCACGGCGCCTATACCCATATCGCCGGCATCGATATCGTTCGCCTCGGGCCGCGCGAATTCTGCGTGCTCGAAGATAATTGCCGGGTGCCCTCGGGCGCTTCCTACATGCTGGAGAACCGTGAGGCGACGATGCGCCTGTTCCCCGGCCTGCTCGGGCGCCATCGCGTCGCGCCGGTCTCGCATTACCCCGAGGATCTGCTCGATACCCTGCGCTCGGTGGCCCCGCCGCAGTGTCCGGGCGAGCCGGCGGTCGCGTTGCTGACCCCGGGCGCCTTCAACAGCGCCTATTACGAGCATTCTTTCCTCGCCGACGAGATGGGGATCGAGATCGTCGAGGGCGCGGATCTCTTCATCGAAGACAATATCGTCTTCATGCGCACCACCGAGGGGCCACGCCGGATCGATGTCCTCTATCGCCGGGTGGATGACGATTTCCTCGATCCGCTGACCTTCCGCCCCGATTCGACACTCGGCGTCCCCGGCCTGTTCGGCGCCTATCGCGCCGGCAATGTGACGCTGGCCAATGCCGTCGGCGCCGGCATCGCCGATGATAAATCGGTTTATCGTTATGTTCCGGAAATGATTCGTTTCTATCTCGGCGAGGCGCCGCTGCTCGCCAATGTGCCGACCTTCGATTGTGGCCGCGCCGAGGATCTCGCCTATGTCCTCGCCCATCTCGACGAATTGGTGGTGAAGGAGGCGCGGGGTTCCGGCGGCTATGGCATGTTGATCGGCCCGCAGGCGAGCCGCGCCGAACGCGACGTCTTCGCCGCCCGCCTCCGCGCTCGCCCCGGTGATTATATCGCGCAGCCGACGCTCGCGCTCTCCACCTGCCCGACCTATGTCGAGAGCGGGATCGCGCCGCGCCATGTCGATCTTCGTCCCTTCGTTCTGGTCGGCAAGGAGATCCGTATCGTTCCCGGCGGATTGACTCGCGTCGCGCTTCGCGCGGGGTCGCTGGTGGTCAATTCCAGCCAGGGCGGCGGCACCAAGGATACCTGGGTGCTGGAGGCGTGATGCTGAGCCGCACCGCCGACAGCTTATTCTGGCTCGCCCGCTATGTTGAGCGGGCAGAGAATGTCGCCCGTATCCTGACGGTCGGGCATCGCATGGCGAGCCTTGCCCACTCTTTGGGCAATGCCGGCAATGAGTGGTACTCGACGCTCCGCGCCGCCGGCTGCGAGGACGGGTTTTTCGGCAAATATGAGGCCGCCGAGGCCGGGACGGTGATCGCCTACATGGTCTTCGATGCCGATAACCCCTCCAGCATCTTCTCCTGCCTCGAAACTGCGCGCCGCAACGCCCGCGCGGTGCGCACCGCACTCACCGTCGATATGTGGGAGGCGCTCAATCAGAGCTGGATGCGGCTCCGCGATCTCGATCCCGCGGCGATCATCGCACACGGCCTGATCGATTTTCTCGACTGGGTGAAAGAGCGCTCTCTGATCTTCACCGGCGCCTATGCCAACACCATGCTGCGCAACGACGCCTTCTTTTTCACCCGCCTCGGCACCTTTCTGGAGCGCGCCGACAATACTGCCCGCCTGCTCGACGTCAAATACCACGTTCTGCTGCCACGCGATGAAGGGGTTGGCGGCGCTCTCGATTATTATCAATGGCAGGCGATATTGCGCTCGGTCTCGGCGTTGCGCAGTTATCACTGGATCTATCATGACCGCTTGCAGCCCTGGCTGATCGCCGAGCTGTTGCTGCTGCGCCCGGAGATGCCGCGGTCGCTGCGCGCGAGCATGGAGCAGATCACCCGCCATCTCGATCTCCTCGCCGACACCTATGGCGGCAAGCGCGGGGAATGCCATCGTCTCGCCGGCGAGATGTATGCGCGGCTTTGCTTCGGCCGGATCGAGGATATTTTTCAGTCCGGGCTGCATGAATTCCTCGTCGCCTTTCTCGACCAGACGGCCCGTCTCGGCGGCGAGATCAGCCGTCTCTACTTGATGTGAGCGGGGTGGGCGTGCGTTTGCGAGTGCGGCATGAGACCAGCTACCACTATGATGCCCCGGTGATGGCGATGACCCAGGTGCTGCGCCTCGCCCCGCGCTCGCATGACGGGCAGCGCGTGCTTTCCTGGCAGGTGCGCGTCATGCCCGGCCGCCCGCTGCCTTCTTTCATCGACGGGTTTGGCAACATCGTCCATTGCCATGCGATCAACCATCCCCACCGGGCGGTGACCATCCTAGTCACCGGCGAGGTCGAGACGGAGGCCACGGATGGCGTCGTGCGCGGTGCCGCCGAGCCCCTGCCGCCGCTGTTTTTCCTGCGCGAGACGAGGCTCACCGCGGCCGAGCCGGCGATCGTCGATTTTGCGCGCGGGATCGGCGGGGGAGAGTCGGTGCTCACCGTGCTGCACGCGCTGATGCGCGCCGTCGGCGAGCGGGTTGCCTATCGCCCTGGCGTGACCGATACCGCCACCACCGCGACCGAAGCGCTCGCGCGCGGGGGCGGGGTCTGTCAGGATCACGCGCATCTCTTCATCGCCGCCGCCCGCGCCCGTGGCATGCCGGCGCGCTATGTTGGGGGGTATTTATGGACCGGGATGGCACCGGAGCACGACCAGGCGAGCCATGCCTGGGCGGAGGCGTTTGTCCCTGACATTGGCTGGGTTGGGTTCGACCCCTCGAACGGCGTTTGCCCGACCGAAGCCTATATCCGCACCAGCGTCGGCCTCGATTATCTCGCCGCGGCGCCGACGCGCGGGATCAGACGCGGCGACGCCGCCGAGACGCTGGCGGTCGCGGTTGCGGTCACCGCCGGGGATCAGTGATCCTATAGGAGTCCGTCTCGGGCGGAAATCTCGCGCGCCACGCCGCCTCCGCATGGCGCTTGCATAGCGCGCCCGGATGACCTCATATTTTACGAGATCCGCTGGATTTTAGGCCGGCCCCTCATGTGTGAGGGAAGACGTAAAAGAAAGATCGCTCTTTTTTGCAAAAAAGAACCAAAAAATTTTTATCTGTTTGGCCGTGCCGCGGGCATTGCCTTTTCGGGGAAAATCGCCGCTCTGAGACCTGAGATAGCGCTCTGACCCAAGGACCAGGACCACGATGAAAATCGCCGTGCAGATGGACCCGATCGAAAGCCTCAATATCGAGGCCGATTCCACCTTCGCCCTGATGCTCGAGGGCGAGGCCCGCGGGCATGCGTTCTGGTATTACCATGTCCGCGACCTGGTGCTCGAGGATGGCGTGCTGCGTGCGCTCGCGCGCCCGGTTTCGGTCCGCCGCCGCGCCGGCGATCATTTCACCGCGGGTAAACCCGAATGGCTCGATCTTGCGAGCATGGACGTGGTTCTGATGCGCCAGGATCCGCCCTTCGACATGGCCTATATCACCGCAACCCACCTCCTCGAACATATCCACCCGCGGACCCTGGTGGTGAACGATCCGCGCGCGGTGCGGGATGCGCCCGAGAAGCTGCTGGTGACGCATTTCCCCGACATCATGCCGCCGACCATGGTCGCCTGGAATCTCGAGGCCATTCGCGGCTTTCGCGCAACCCACCGGGACATCATCGTCAAACCCCTGTTCGGCAATGGCGGCGCCGGCGTTTTCCACATCCGCCCCGATGACGAGAATTTCGCGGCCCTGCTCGAATGGCATTTCGCCACCTCGCGCGAGCCGCTCATGGTGCAGCGCTACGAACCCGCCGTGCGCGCCGGCGACAAGCGCATCATCCTCGTCGATGGTGAGCCGATGGGCGCGATCAACCGGGTGCCGGCGGCGGGTGAGGCGCGCTCGAACATGCATGTCGGCGGCCGGCCGGAAGCGGCCTTGCTGACACCGCGCGAGCGCGACATCTGCGCGCGCATTGGCCCGATGTTGCGCGACCGCGGGCTGATTTTCGTCGGCATCGATGTGATCGGGGACTGGCTCACCGAAATCAATGTCACCTCGCCGACCGGGATTCAGGAAATCGCGCGGTTCGACGGCAGCAATCTCGCCGCCGCGATTTGGCAGCGGATCGAGGCGCGGCGGGTGTCATGAGCGCGGAGATCACCTCATTCTACGACCCGGCGACGCACACGCTGAGCCATCTCGTCGCCGATCCCAAGACCAAGGTCGCGGCGGTGATCGACCCGGTGCTCGATTTCGATTACGCCTCGGGCAAGGCCTCGGCGCGGATGGCAGCGGCGATCCTGGCGGCGGCGGCGGCGCGAGGGCTGAGCATCGATTGGTGCCTTGAGACCCATGTCCATGCCGATCATCTTTCGGCCGCAGCGTTTTTCAAGCGCGAGACCGGCGCCAAAATCGGCATCGGCGCTCGCATCGGCGAGGTGCAGCAAATCTTCCGCCCGGTATTCAACGCAACCGACCTCTCCGGCGCCGGCGCGGAATTCGATCACCTGTTCGAGGATGGCGAGCGTTTCCAGATCGGGTCGCTCGACGCCTGGGTGATGGCAACGCCTGGGCATACCCCGGCTTGCGTCAGCTACGGCGTCGCGGATGCGGTTTTCGTCGGCGACACCTTGTTTGCGCCAGATTACGGCACCGCCCGCGCCGATTTTCCCGGCGGCAACGCGCGCACCCTCTATCGCTCGATCCGCCGCCTGCTCGCCCTGCCGGGAGAGACGCGGCTTTTCCTCTGCCATGATTATCAGACGCCGGGTCGCGACGGCTTTGCCGCGGTCAGCACGGTTGCCGCGCAACGCGCAGGCAACATCCATGTCCGTGACGGCATCGACGAGGACGAATTCGTTGCCCTCCGTGAGGCGCGCGATAAAACCCTCGCGACGCCACAATTGCTGCTGCCCTCGATCCAGGTCAATCTCCGCTCCGGCGCCCTGCCGCCCAAGGAGGCCAATGGCGTGAGCTATCTCCGCATTCCGGTGACGCTATCGCAGTGAAGATCGGCTACTTCGACGAAATGCGTCGGCGCGCTAGCGGAGATTGCGTTCTGGCGCGTCGGCGGTGAGGTTGTCGTAAGCCGGGGCCTCCGCCACTTCGTCGGCCATCGGTATCGCGGTCAGAACCGGCGTCGTCTGCCGCTCGGCTGGCGTGCGAAGATCACGCGGCGCCGGATTGAGCGGGAGCGCTCGCGGCTCGCCGGCAGCGGCAAAATTATTCCCGACCCCGCGATCATAGATGAAGCCGTACGTGGGATAGATGCTGCCGAATTTGCCTTGGTTGTCGAGAGCGAGGCGGACAGCCGTCCAATCATTCGCGGGCGAGACGTCGATGACTATCATGTTACGGGTGACGCGATTCTGCCCCCAATGCGCGTGGTCGATTTCGATCTCGCGAGAGTTGATGACCCGCTTCACCACCGCGACATGACCGAGCCGCATGGCGCGATTGGCACGAAAGGCGAGCACGCTGCCGATCTCGGGTCGGTTGCCGCGGGCGTAGACGCCGGCCGCTTTATCCCACCAGGTAAAGGCATCGCCGTGCAGATCGATCCCTGAAACCGCGCGAGCGAACGGCACGCATTGGAGTACATGCCCCGACGTACGGTACGACGTTCGCTGGAAATAGGATTTATTTCCGCGCCGCCCCGCCGCCAAATCGTGAGGCAGGGCCTTGTGTCCGGAGCGGCCATGCCGCCGTGCCTGAGAGGAGGCGACAGGGCGCGATGGCGGCTCATGCGCGTTCTGCGAAGAGCTCGCCTGCTGAGCATGCAGAGATATCGGCGTTCCGAGCAGAAACAACGAACCCAAAAGACAGAAAACACCACCACGTCGCCGGACTGGCATGGAACCCCCCTCGAAATGGCAAATCCATTCCGAAAGGTAACATCAGGGTTGCGGCCGCGACAATGCGAAAACCACGGTTGGTTTGCAATCTTGCGTAATAATACGATTTGCCCTGTGTATAACGCCATAGAATAAGACATAAATCCTATTTCAAGGCGGCATTCGCGTGTCGGTAACGTATGGCTACGTATCTTGTCACGCTCGGCATTTCGGAGATTCGGGCGCGCTGCCCTTCTATGGCACGACCTGATGCCCCGTGGAATGACGGGCGACGCTTCGGTGCAACGCGCGGCAGAGGATGGCGGGCACAAAGATTGGCAGCGTCAGTGCCATCGGCACCGACGCTGCGGGTGGAGGGTTTTTAGCGAGTTTGAGAGAGCGGGTTTTCCCTTCTTTTTCCGTCAGGCGGCGTTTTCCAATTCGCCATTGATCAGGAGTCCGTCGCGTCCGGCGCTGATCCGCACGGTGTCGCCATCCTTCACGCCGCCCTCCAGGATGTGCCCGGCGAGCGGGTTTTGCAGGTTGCGTTGGATCACCCGCTTGAGCGGCCGCGCCCCATAGACCGGATCGAAGCCTTCGCGCGCCAGCCACTCGATCGCGGTCTGATCGACGATGAGCGAGATGTGCCGGTCGGCGAGCAGTTTCGCGAGGGCGCCGAGCTGGATTTCGACGATCGCCGCCATATCGCTGCGCTGCAGGCGCCGGAAGAGGATGATCTCGTCGATGCGGTTCAAGAATTCCGGCCGGAAATGCGCCCGCACCACCGCCATCACCTGGCCATGGACCATCGCCGTGGTTTCATTTTCGGGCTGGGCGGCGAGGATGTCGCTGCCGAGATTGCTGGTGAGCACGATGATCGTGTTCTTGAAATCGACCGTCCGCCCCTGGCCGTCGGTCAGCCGTCCGTCATCGAGCACCTGGAGCAAAACATTGAAAACATCCTCGTGCGCTTTCTCGACCTCGTCGAACAGGATCACCTGATAGGGCCGCCGCCGCACCGCTTCCGTCAGCACGCCGCCCTCGTCATAGCCGACATAGCCGGGCGGCGCGCCGATCAGGCGCGAGACGCTGTGCTTTTCCATGAACTCGCTCATGTCGATGCGGACCATGGCGCGCTCGTCATCGAACAGGAATTCGGCCAGCGCCTTGCAGGTTTCGGTCTTGCCGACGCCGGTCGGGCCGAGGAAGAGGAAACTCCCGATCGGCCGGTTCGGATCCTGCAGGCCGGCGCGGGCGCGGCGGACGGCGTTGGCGACGGCGCGGAGCGCATCTTCCTGGCCGACCACGCGCTTGCGCAATTCATCTTCCATGCGCATGAGTTTCGCGCGTTCGCCGGCGAGCATGCGATCGACCGGGACGCCGGTCCAGCGCGAGACCACGCCGGCGATCTGTTCCTCGGTCACCGCCTCGTTGACGAGCTTGCCCTCCTGATGGGAGGCGGCCAGCTTTTTTTCGAGATCGGGAATAACGCCATAAAGCAGTTCGGAGGCGCGGGTGAGGTCGCCGCGCCGCTGCGCGATCTCGACCTCGCTCCGCGCCTGGTCGAGCCTCTCCTTGAGCTTTTGCGACTCCATGAGCTGGGCTTTCTCGGCCACCCAAGCGGCGCTTTTGGCGGCTGACTTTTCCTCGAGATCGGCGAGTTCCTTCTCGAGTTTTTCGAGCCGCTCGCGCGAGGCCGCATCTTCTTCGCGTTTCAGCGCCTCGCGCTCGATTTTGAGCTGGAGGATGCGACGATCGAGTTCGTCTAACTCCTCCGGCTTGCTGTCGACCTGCATGCGCAGCCGGCTCGCCGCCTCGTCGATCAGGTCGATGGCTTTGTCGGGCAGGAAACGGTCGGTGATGTAGCGGTTCGAAAGTGTCGCAGCGGCGACGATGGCGCCATCGGTGATGCGCACGCCGTGGTGGAGTTCGTATTTCTCCTTGATGCCGCGCAGGATGCTGATCGTATCCTCGATGCTCGGCTCGTCGATATAGACCGGCTGGAAGCGCCGCGCCAAAGCCGCGTCTTTCTCGACATGTTTCCGATATTCATCGAGCGTTGTCGCGCCGATACAATGCAGCGCGCCGCGCGCGAGTTCGGGTTTCAGGAGATTCGAGGCATCCATCGCGCCGTCGGCGCGACCGGCGCCGACGAGGGTGTGCATCTCGTCGATGAAGAGGATGATCTCCCCGCCCGCTTCCTCGATTTCCTTGAGCACCGCTTTGAGTCGCTCCTCGAATTCGCCGCGGAACTTGGCGCCGGCAACCATCGCGCCGAGATCGAGCGCCAACAGGCGTTTGCCGGCCAACGCCTCGGGGACGTCGCCATTGACGATGCGCAGCGCCAGACCCTCGACGATCGCGGTTTTGCCGACGCCGGGCTCGCCGATCAGCACCGGATTGTTCTTGGTGCGACGGGCGAGCACCTGAATCGTGCGGCGAATTTCCTCATCGCGCCCGATCACCGGGTCGAGCTTGCCATCGCGTGCGAGCTGCGTGACATCGCGGGCATATTTTTTGAGCGCGTCGAAATTGGCCTCGGCATTGGCGCTGGTGACGCGGCGACCTTTGCGAATGTCATTGAGCGCCCTCTCGAGCGTTTGCGGGGTCACCCCGGCCTCTGACAAAGCGCGGGCGGCGGGGCTCTCGACACTGGCGAGCGCGACCAGGACACGGTCTTGCGCAACGAACTCATCGCCCGCCTTGCGCGCCGCCTGTTCGGCGGCATCGAGCACGCGCACAAGATCGGGCGCGGCCTGCGGCTGCCCCGCGCCACTTCCTTGCACCTTTGGCAGCTTCGCGATCGCCGCGTCGACCGCCGCCTTGGCCGCCTCCGGCCTGCCGCCCGCGGCGCGGATCAGGCCGGAGGCGGCGCCCTCCTCATCGTCGAGCAGCGCTTTTAGGAGATGTTCGGCGCCGAGACGCTGGTGGAATTCGCGAATCGCGATGGTTTGCGCGGCCTGCAGGAACCCCCGCGTACGCTCGGTGAATTTTTCGATATCCATGATGATGTCCCTCGTGACTTAGGCGACCTCCCGCCGGCCCCGGCTGTGGCGGCCGGCGGGGTGTTCTCCCAAATTATCTGGGCAAGCCCGGGAGTGGTCTCAAGAGGGCGCGAGGGTGCCGCAGGCAAAGGGCAGACGGGTTTGCAGGCGTGCGCGCCACTGGCCGAAGGTTTTCAGCCCGGCGAGGCGCCGGTCGAGAAAGGCAAGCGTCGCCGCGTCATCGGGGCTGGCGTCGGTGAGCCAATAAAGCAGCGTCGCACTATAGATGCCGGCGAGCGTCGCGCGTTTGGTGTACCAGGAGAAATCCGTGGCCTCGTCGCCGGCGGCGTGCCAGACTGCGTCCACGCTGCGGGCAAGCAGGCGAAGGGCGGCGAGCCGGTGGCGGCGGAGCGCGAGCCGACCAAGCGCGTGACGCACCGCCTCCTTATGCGGCCGCATGACCGCGAGCCGCGCCGCGAGCAGTGCCCGCACCCGCCCGGTCAGGCCGCGCCCGGTGAGATCGGCGTGCGCGACCATGAGGCGATCGACGCGCGCGGTGAACGCATCGATCATGTCGAGTGCGCCGCCGGGAAAGAGCCGCGTCGCCTCGGCTTCGGCCTCGCCGTGGCGGCGGAGGACGGCGGCGAGCGCTGCGCGCGACCAGCCGGGAAAGTCCGGCTCGGCGAGCAGCCGTTCGAGTGCTGCCTCGCGTGCGCTGAGGATGGGATCGGCCGCTGTCTCGCTCATGATGCGGCTTGCTCCGCCGCGCGCGCGAGTTCCTGATCGAAGCCGAACAAGCGGAAATCGGTCATGCGCATCGGATAGAGAATGCCATCGAGGTGATCGGTCTCGTGCTGCACGACGCCGGCATGGAATCCGGCGGCGATGCGCTCAACCGGCGACCCTTCGGCATCGAGGCCGCGATAGCGGACGCGCCACGGCCGCGGCACGGCGCCGCGAAGGCCGGGGATCGAAAGACACCCCTCCCAACGGAGGCGAATATCGTCGCCGAGCGGCTCGATCTCGGGGTTGATCAGAACGCTCGGGGCGAGCGGCGCGTCTTCCGGGTCATCGCCGCCGCGGGCCGTGGGGACGCGATAGACGAAGAGCCGGAGCGGCACATGCACCTGCGGTGCCGCGAGCCCGACGCCGGGCGCGTCCAGCATCGTTTCCATCATATCGGCGACCAGGCGGCGGATTTCCGGCGCCGTTGGGTCATCGACCGGGGCGGCTTTTTCGAGCAGCACGGGATGCCCCATGCGGGCGATCTTCAAAATGGCCATGGTCTTCACATAAGCGCTGGAAAAAGCTTTGGCGAGAGGCTGGCGCGTGCTATAGCGCCTCGCCCGGACGGCAGAGGCCGCCCACCGGGCGTCTTTTGTTTGCGACGCGGGATCGGCCCGCGGCCGCGATCCAGCGAAAGGAGAAAGCCGCCAAGTGCAAGTCGTTGTTCGTGACAATAATGTCGATCAGGCGCTCAAGGCGCTCAAGAAAAAGCTGCAGCGCGAAGGTGTGTTCCGTGAGATGAAGCTGCGGCGTCATTACGAGAAACCCTCCGAACGCCGTGCCCGTGAGGCCGCCGAAGCGGTACGCCGGGCCCGCAAGATGGAACGCAAGCGATTGGAGCGCGAGGGATTTTGACACCCGCGCGGGGGAGGGGGCACCGCCGCCCCGGGGAGCGGCGGAGGCTATGACGCGCGATCCGCCAAGCCCGGCCGCAATCCGCTATTTCGAGGATTATCCGCTCGATTCGGCGTATGAATACGGCCCGGTCGGCGTGACCGAGGCCGAAATCATCGCGTTCGCCCGGCAATTCGACCCGCAACCGATCCATATCGACCGCGAGGCCGCCGCGTCCGGCCCGTTCGGTGGCTTGATCGCGAGCGGCTGGCACACCGCCGGGCTGATGATGCGGCTGCTCGCGACGCATTTCCTCTCATCGACCAGCATTGCCTCGCCCGGCATCGATGAGCTGCGCTGGCGCGCGCCGGTGCGGCCGGGAGATCAGCTTCGTATCCGGGTGCGGATCACGGAGGCCGAGCGTTCACGCTCGAAGCCCGATCGCGGCATGATCCGGAGCGCGATCGAGGTCATCAATCAGCACGACACCGTGGTGATGTCGCTTTCGGCGATGAATTTGATACGCTGCCGGCCATCCTAAGCCAAAGCGGTAGGTTGGCCGCTTTTCCCCTGGGGTGGCCGCGCCAGCCGCTCAGCGGCGGCGCAGGCGCGCCGCGCCAAGCCCGAAGAGAGCAGTCCCGAACAGAACCAATGAGGCCGGTTCGGGCACCTGGACCGGAGGATTGCCGTTGGTGGTGGGTGGCACCAAGCCGGGGGTCGAGATCGTGCCGCTCCCCGAAATACTGCCATTATTGACGATGGTCGCGCCTGACGCCTGAATCCCGGTCTCGTTGAAAGTGAGCGTGATGCTCATCGTCTGATCGAGCGAGGAAACCCCGTTATAGCTGAGAATATTCGCCCCTGAGCTGGGATTGGCGGCAACAAAATTGCCGACTTCATAGACCGTCACCGATTCGCTGCCCGAGGCCGCGCTGCCAGTCTCGTTGAGGATCTCGGAATGGTATTGCTGCCCGTTGATGGTGATCGAACTCGCGCCGGTGAAGGTGCCAAGGGCGGAGGCGAGGGTAAAATTATCGGGCGTGCCAAAACTGAAGCTGACGCTGCTGGGAAGGCTCTCATTGCCCGAATAGGCGGTGATCGCGGAATTGCCGTCCACCCCCATGGGGGTCAAGGAGCCGGTTCCTTGGGCCCAGGCGACGGGAGACGCCGAAAATCCAGTTCCTCCCGAAAACGTCAATCCGCGCCCCGCCGCGATGAGGGAAAAGAGATCGTCCCCGGTGACGGACGGGCTGACGGTTGGGAGGGACAAAACGGCGGAACCGGTGATCGTTCCCGCTAGCGCCGGCGTAGCGGCCGCAAGGAACGGGAATGCCGCCAACATCGTTGCCGCATATACCGGACCCGCCAGCGAGTGCCGCATCCGCGTCAAAATCGAGGTTTTCATGCCACATACCCCCACACCGACAGCCACTTCAGCCACCTCACCGCCTCCTGGCAGACCAGCGTGGCTCGCAGCTTCTCGTTTTTCTAGATTAATTTCGGCGCCAACTCAAGAACAAGAAGACGATCGTTCAAAAAATTTTAATCATGCATGGATTATGTGAACGCTCCGTGCCGGGCAAGATAGTGACGATTTTATTAAACTTGTTAGTCATATTAATATTGGAGCTGATAGCTCAGGCCGACGCTGTTGGCGCCGTAGCCGCTGCCGGCGGTGGTGTCGAGCTTGACGCCCCGCCCGAGATTGACCTGCAGCTCGGCCTGGGTGTCGTTGGTGCCGGTGGTGCCCTGCTTCGCGCCGAGATAGACGCCCGGGGCGATGTAGCGGCCGGCCTCCAGCGTCGGCACCGATTGCGCCGCGCCCGGCCCGCTCGCCGGGCCCGGCGTCTGATTGGTCGGCGTGCCGACGGTTAGGCGATCGAGGCCAAGGGAGCTGCGGAGACTATCCATCGCCCCGCTCGGCCCGGCCGCGCCGGAAAGCTGCGCGACCCCGGCGGCGATCTCGGCCAATTGCAGCGCGCTGAGCTGCGACGCCGATTGCCCGAACAGGAGATGGGCGAGAATATCGTCCTGTGGCAATTCCGGGGCGCTGGTGAGGGTGATTTTCGGCGCTGAGGCAAAGCCGCCGACGGTCAGCGTCGCCGAAACATTGCCGTTCGAGCTGGTGGCGACGAGGTTGAGCGCCGGGTCGATACTATGCCCGCCCTCGAAGCCGATCGTGCCAGAGGTGAAATTGAGCGAGGTGCCGCCGAGACTGACGAGGCCGCGCCGGAGCGTGAGCCCGCCCTTCACCGCCGGCGCGCTGGCCTCGCCGCTGACATCGAGGCGGCCGCCGAGTTCGGCGTCGATGCCGCGGCCATGGATGAAGACAGCCTCCGGCGCGATGATGGCGAGCGCGAGGGTGATGTCCGGACCGCTGGTCGAGGGCTGCGCCGGTGGTGGTGGCGCGCCGGCGCGCCGGACCTGAAGGGTTGTGACCGTGGGCGGCAGCGAATCGGGGATGGTGATTTCGGCGCGCTTGATCGTCACTGTGCCGCCGAGGGCGATCGCCGTCAGCGCCGCGCCGGAGATATGAAGGTCGCTGTCGAGCCGTTCGGTGAGCTGATCGGTGGTGATCGGGCTCGCGTTCTGAGCGCTGAGCTTGAGATCGAGCGGGATGTTTGGGGCAAGGGCGCCGATCGTGCCGGAAGCGGTGATGGTTCCCTGCCCGGCCTTGGCGGTGAGGTTGGTGATGCGCAGAGTCTGGCCGCTTGCGTCCAGGCGGGCGGCGATGGCGCGGAGATCGAGCCCCTGCGCGAAATCCCTCGCTTCGCCATCACTCAGCGTCGCGCGGCCAGAGAGCGATGGCGCGACACGGGTGCCCGAGATGCCGGCATCGAGCGCGAGCGCGCCGGTGACGCGCTGGCCGCCGGCAGTCAGGATGGGGTCGAGGAGAGCGAGGTTGAGCCGCCCGCGCGCGGTGAGCGCAAAGGCCCCATCCGGGTCCATCGGCACCGCGCCGGCGACCACGAGATGGGCATCGCGGCCGGCATCGAGGGCGCTGTCGAGCTGGATTTTATGGCCATCGAGAGCGGCCTTGGCGCGAAGATCGGCGGGCGGCATTGCGCTCGCCGGCCCGCTCGCCGCATGTAGGCCGGTCGCTGTCAGCGTGACCGTGCCGGACGGCCGCGCCGGTGCGCCGCTGAGATGGGCGGCCATGGTTACGACCCCGGCGCTGTTGGCGAGCTGCGGCAGGAATGGCGCCGCAAGCGCCGGGGTGAGATTGTCGAGGCGCGCGGTCGCATCGAGGCGCGGCGTGAGTTGGCCGGCAAGGGTCATGCGGGCAGCGCCGAGCCCAAGCGCGAGGCGGTCGAGCGCGATGCCGTCGGCGAATGTCAGATGCATCGGCGCCAGCAATTGCAATGTCTCGCCATGCCAAGACGCCGCGAGCGCGGTGAGCGCGACACGCTTGGCCGCGGCATCGAGGGTCGCGCTGGCGGCGGCGCTGGCCGGCGCACCCGCGAGGTTTTTCAGGCTGGCGTCGAGCTTGGCGACAAGGGCGTCGCGCTTGCCGGCAGCGGACAGCGTCGCATCGCCGGCGAGGCTGCCGGCGGCGATCCCCGCGAGGGAAAGCCGTGCCGAAAGCGCCGGCGCGCTGATTGGCGCGGTGATGCTGGCCGCAAGGCGGGCATGGGCGACGCGCGCCGTTCCCGCTATTCCGGCGTCGTCCGCGGTCAGATCCAACGTCGCCTGGTCTTGCTCTGCGGTCGCCGTCGCGGTCATGCTGCCGATGAGGTTTTGCCTGATGACGGGCGCAATGTCGGCGAGGCGGGCGAAGCGGAGCGTGAATTTCCCTGTCGGCAGGCTCGCGGCCGGGGAAAGCTCGGCCTGGCCGGTGCCGGTAAGGCTCTTCCAGCCGAGATCGGTGAGGGCGAGCCGGGCCGCGCCATCAGCATCGCGCGCGGCATCGAGGGCGAGATGGAGCGGCGCGCGATCGAGGGTCGCCGCAAGCGTGAGATGGGCGCGCGGCGCGGCCGGAAGGGATTGAGCGGCAACCTCTAATCTGAACGGCGTCTCTGGCAGCGGCGCCGCGCTAACGCGGCCGGCGACGCGTGCGGTGGCGGCGAGATCATCGAGCCGGCCGGCGACGTGGCCATGCCCGTCGATCGCGCCGGCGAGCGCCGCATTCACCGCCGCGAGATCGGCAAGCGCGAGATGCCAATCCCATCCCAGCGATCCACCAATCATCCCGCCCGCCGCGGCGAGCGATAGAGCCTGGCCATCGACGGTGAGCGCGGCTTCCGGCACGTCGCCGTGGGCGCGATCATAGCGCGCCGCCGCCGCGAGATGCGTCGTCCCAAGCAGCGCCGGGATCGGCGCCATGCCGCCCGCGATCGCAACGTCGCCGGCGAGATCGGCGCTCGCGAGGCCGGCGTCGGGAAGCGTTGCCGAGAGAAGGAGGTGGGCGCGGCCGGCGAGATCGACCGTGCCGATCGCTGCCAGCGGCGCGAGGTCGGGGAGATCGAGGCTCGCCGTCGCCGCGATCGGCCCGCCCAGCGTTGCTTGGGCCGCGAGATGGAGGAGGGGATGGTCGAGGGTGAGCGACGCTGGCCGGGTCGGCGCTTTCAGCGCGAGTGTGGCGGCGAACGTCAGCGGGGCGGTGGCGAGAAGATCGGGGGCCGGACCCGGGAGATGGATCGCCTCGAGGCGGCCATTGAGGCGGGCAGTGCTGGTGCGGGTATCGCCAGCGAGATCGGCGGTGATCGTCCCGACCCGCGCGCCCGCGGCGGCGAGCCCGTCGATCTCGAGATGGCCGCTCGACCGGGGTGCCGCAAACGGCCCCGTTGCCGTCGCCGCGAGGGTTGCCGCGCGGAACGAGACGTCCGGCGCCGGCGCCATCGCCGGGGCGTTGGCGGTGAGTTTCAGGTCGCCGGCGAGGTGATCGAGATCGATCTGGCCGGAGAGAGCGGCCCGGAGCGGGCCGGCGGTGAGCGTGACGCCGAGCGCCGCCGCTGTCCGTCGCCCGGCAAGATGAGCGGCGGCGGAAATGGCGCCGAGGCTCGGCATCTTGCCGAGGGTCGCGATCAGTCCGGAAGTCGGTTCGTCCAAATTCACCCGCGCCGTGACATCGGGCCCGGCGAGCGTGAGCCGCGCGGTATAATGCCCGGGATGGTCATCGAGCGCGGTGACATCGAGCGCGGCCTCGGCATCGTCGAGGGCGCGAAACCGCGCCGAGCCCTGGATCGCGAGCACCATCGCCTGACCCGCGACCGGCGCCGCGATCTCGAGGCGGGTGATCTCGAGCCGCGCGAGCACGAGGCGGACCGGAAGCGGCAACAGGCTGTGGCTCTGCGCGGGCGCGGGCGGGGGTGCCGGCGCAGGCGTGGCTTCGGGCAGTCGCGCGACGCTGATGCGGCCCGCCGCCAGCCGGGTGATCCGCAGCTCACGCTCGATGAGCGCGGCGAGGTCGAGATCGAGCGCCGCGTCTTCGATCCGGAGCCAGGGGCCATGCCCATCATCGAGTTCGAGGGCGCCGAGGCGCAACCGGTCGGGGAAGCGCCCGGTGAGCCCGGCAAGATGCACCATGCCGCCGGTGAGCGTCGGCGCATAGCGCTCGACCGCCTGCTGCCCGGGGCCGGTATTGAGGGCAACGCCGACGAGCGTGAGCCCCAGCACGAGCCCCAGCATGATGGCGGCGAATGCCGCCCCCATTCCGGTCGCAAGACGCCGCACGACGCGCCCCATCAGAATGCCTCCCCGAGTCCGATATAGATTTCGAACGGGAAATCCCCCGGAACCTGCACCAGCGGCACCGCGAAATCCACCCGGATCGGGCCGAATCCGGTGAAATAGCGCACGCCGACGCCGACACTCGGATAGGTCTGGCCGGTGAAGGGGGCGGGCTGCTCGCTCACCTGGCCGACGTCGAAAAATGTCGCGGCACCCCAGTTGCTGCCGATGCGCTGACGCAGTTCCACCGTGCCGGCGTCCATCGCGAGGCCACCGGCTGGCAACTGATCGGCGAATTGCGGGCTCGCCCATTGGTAGCGATAGCCGCGCATATTGGCGCTGCCGCCACCATAAAAGCGCTGATCGGCAGGCACCTGGAATTCGCTCGCGCCCCAAATGTCACCGACCATGGCGCGGAGCGCGAGCACCGTTCGGCCATTGCCGAGGAGGTCGATATAGGTCGAGGCTTGGCTCTGGCCGATGACGAAGAAGGCGTGCCCATCATAGCCGCCGAGAGAGGCGGTCGGCGTCACCTGCGCGGTGGCGCGCACGCCCTTGGTCGGCTCCAGCGGGTTGTTGGTATTGTCCCATTTCAGCCCGACCGGGGTGCTGAATAAGGCATAAAAAAAGCTGCTGTTGTTCTGACTGATCACCTCCTGCTCGAGCCCGGCGCCGATATTGACCGAGAGCGCCGGGGTGATCTGGCGCGTTACCGTCGAGGTCGCGTAAAGCGCAGTTTGTGTATAAGTATAAAGATATTGCTGCAACGCTGTGACATTGAAGGAAAGTGTCTGATCGATGCGCTGCCATTGCGGGATGGTGTAGGTGCCGCTCAAATTATAGCCGGGATACTGGGCATCGAGACCGCCGATTTCGTCGGCGCTCGCCGAGAGCGTCAGGCTCTCGCCATTGCCGAAGACGTTGCGGTCGGTCCAGGACGCGGTGAGGTCGGCGCCGAGATCGGTGGAGTAGGAGCCGCTGAAATTGATTGCATGGCGCGGCGCTTCGGTGGCGGCGAAATCGAGCGGCAACTGGCCGTTGGCATCGAGCTGGTCCGGCGTCTCCGCCTGCACCCCGGCGAACACCGGCAGGCCGGCGAGGATCTGGCGCTGCTGCTCGATCTGATCGGCGTCGTAGGGCATGCCTTGTTTCAAGGTGATCAGCCCCTCGGGGAAATTCGGGTTGACCATTTTCAGCCCCTTAAGCGTCACTGGCCCGAGATCGACGCGCGGGCCGGGATCGGCGTGGAAGCTGACATCGAGGGTGTGGGTATCGTCATGCGCGATCGCCTCCGGCGGCGCGACTTTGGCGAAGGCGTGGCCGTCATGTTTCAGGGCCTTGAGCAGCTTTCCTTGCCCCGCGAGGACGTCCGCGGCGATCGCCGGCTGGCCGGGCTTGAGGCCCGTCGCGGCGCGTTCGCTATCGGTCACCTCGCCGATGATATCGATCTTGCCGAGGTGATAGAGCGGCCCGGTGTCGATGCTGACCACCACCGGCGCGGTCGCTTTGGCGGGCAGGGCATCGAGGGTCGCGAGTAAAGCGGGATCGTCGAGATCATGCCCGAGAATGCTGATCGTGACTTTGCCCAAATAATATCCCTGGCTTTCGAGCGCGCTTTGAAAGCGGACGATATCCTGGCGGGCGCGGGCGATGAGGGCGAAGGGGCCGATCGCCGCTTTGCCGCGCAGCGAAATCAGGGTCGAGGACTGGCGGAGGAGGGCGTCGAGATCGGCCCGACCGGTCGGCTTGATCTCGACAGTGTAGGCGAGCGGGTCGGCGGCGCGGACGATCATCGCCGCCAGCAGCGCTAACGCGACGAAGAGCTGAAGGACAAAAGTTTTTTGGTTCTTTTTTACAAAAAAGAACAATTCCTTTCCCTACCCGCTGCCCGCCAATGCTCGCCAGCCGATGTCGGAGCGGCAAAACCCATCGGCGAAGTCGAGCCGGGCGATCGCCTGGTAGGCAGCGTCGTGAGCCGCCCGCAGGGTGTTGGCGGTCGCAGTGACGGAGAGGACGCGCCCGCCAGCGGCGATCAGCCGGCCATCGGCGGCGCGGGCCGTGCCGGCGTGGAAAATCCGCACCCCCGGCACCGCGCCAGCCGCCTCGAGGCCGCGAATTTCGCCACCCGCAACCGGCTTTACGGGATAGCCGCGGGCGGCGACCACGACGGTGATCGCTGCCTCCTCCCGCCAGCGGAGATCGACGCTCGCCAAATCGCCATCGCAGGCGGCGAGCAGGGCTGGGAGCAGGTCGGAGTGCAGCCGCGGCAGCAGCACCTGACATTCCGGGTCGCCGAAGCGGACATTGAACTCGATCAATTTCGGCCCATCGCGCGTCAGCATCAGCCCGGCGAAGAGGATGCCGCGGAATGGCGAACCCCGGCGGGCGAGCGCCGCCAATGCCGGGCGGACGATTCGCGCCATGGCGGCATTCTGGAGATCGGCACTCAGCACCGGCGGCGGCGAATAGGCCCCCATGCCGCCGGTATTGGGGCCTTTATCGCCGTCGCCGACGCGCTTGTGGTCTTGCGCCGCGCCGAGAAAGATCGCGGTCTCGCCGTCACAAAGCGCGAACAGGGAAACCTCCTCGCCGACGAGGCATTCCTCGATCACGATTCGCGCACCCGCGCCGCCGAGCGTGCCTTTCTCCATGAAATCAGTGATGGCCGATTCCGCCTCGGCGAGGCTGGCCGCGACCACCACGCCCTTGCCGGCGGCGAGGCCATCGGCCTTGATCACAATCGGCGCGCTCTGGCGGCGAAGATAGGCGCGGGCGGCGGCGGGGTCGTCGAAACTCTCCCAGACGGCGGTCGGGATCGCGGCTTCGGCTGCGATTTCCTTGGTAAACGTCTTCGAGCCTTCGAGCCGCGCCGCCGCGGCGCTCGGGCCGCAGCAGCGAATGCCGCGCGCCGCTAGCCGATCGGCAATGCCCGCAACAAGTGACGCCTCCGCCCCTGGCACCACGAGATCGATGCCGTGTTCGACGGCAAACGTCTCCAAAGCCTCGACGTCATCGGCCTTGATCGGCAGATTTTCGGCAATCTCGACGGTGCCGGCATTGCCCGGCGCGCACCAGAGTTTGGCAACCAACGGACTCATCGAGAGCCGCCATAACAGCGCGTGCTCCCGCCCGCCCGCGCCCAGCACCAGAACCCGCATTCTATCCCCTTCACCCCAAATCCGGCCGAGGCTTCACCTCTGGCGCGAAATCCTTACTCTCGCCGCCATGAGCGATGAAACACCCCCCCTCCTTAGCCCGGTCTCCAACATCCCGGAATATACGGTTTCGGAAATCTCTGGCGCCGTGAAACGGACGCTCGAGGGTAATTTCGGCCGTGTGAGGGTGCGCGGCGAGATTACCGAGTGCAAGCGCTACCCCTCCGGCCACGTCTATTTTGCGTTGAAGGACGAGGGCGCCAAGCTCGCCGGGGTGATCTGGAAATTCACCGCCCAGAAACTCGACCTCAAGCCGGAAAACGGGGTTGAGGTGATCGCGACCGGGCGGATTTCCGCCTACGCTGACCGCTCCTCCTATCAGCTCATCGTCGAGCGGCTCGATTATGCCGGGGTCGGCGCGCTGCTTGCGCGGATCGAGGCGCTGCGGGTGCGGCTCGAGGCCGAGGGGCTGTTCTCGGCGGCGCGCAAGCGGGCGCTGCCGCTGCTTCCGCGCGTCATCGGCGTCGTCACCTCCGAGCAAGGGGCGGTGCTCCAGGACATCCGCACCACGCTTGCGCGCCGCTTTCCGCGCCCGATCCTGCTCTGGCCTGTCCCGGTGCAGGGCGAGGGCGCGGCCCTTCGCATCGCCGCCGCGATCGAAGGCTTCGGCGCCCTGCCGCCGGACGGGCCGATCCCGCGGCCTGACGTGCTGATCGTCGGGCGTGGCGGCGGCAGCCTCGAAGACCTGATGGCGTTCAATGACGAGGCGGTGGTGCGGGCGGCAGCCGCCTCGCCGATCCCGCTGATCGCCGCCGTGGGGCACGAGACGGACACCACGCTGATCGATTTCGCCGCGGATCGCCGCGCCCCGACGCCGACTGCCGCCGCCGAACTCGCGGTGCCGGCGCGGGACGATCTGCTTGCCGACCTCGCCAACAAGGCGGCGCGGCTTTCCGGCGCGCTGACCGGGCGGCTACAGGCGGCGCGGCTTCGTCTCGCCCGCGCGGCGGCGAAACTGCCCGATCTGCCTTCCCTCCTCGGCACCGCGTCGCAGCGCCTCGATGACCGCGCCGGGCGGCTCGCCCGCGCGCTCCCCGCCTATCTCACCCAGCGTCGGAACCGGTTCGAGCGGCTCGCAACCGGGCTCGCTGCGGCGCTTCGCCACCTTGCCGCCGAGCGCCGCGGCCGCGCGATGCGAATCCTCGCCCGCCTGACCCCCTCGCTCCTTGCCGCCCGCCTGCGCGAACGCCGCACCCATCTCGCGGGCCTTGCCGCCCGCCTCGAATCGGTTTCCCACCGCGCCGTGCTGGCCCGTGGCTACGCCCTGGTGCGCGGCGAGAAGGGCCGGGTGTTGACCAGCGCCGCCAGCATCGGCCCCGGCCGAGCCATCACCCTCGAACTCCACGACGGCACCATCGCCGCCACCACCCATCGCGCCCGCCCGCTGCAGACCGAGCTACCGCTCGGGGACGGGTAGGGGAGGGGCGGGGGCGAGGACGAAAAACCTTATTTTTGATAGTTCTTACGCAGCCGTGCCGCCGACGGTCAGCGCCGCGAGCTTCAGCGTCGGCTGGCCGACACCGACCGGAACCCCCTGGCCGTTCTTGCCGCAGGTGCCGATCCCTGGGTCGAGCGCCATGTCATCGCCGATCATCTCGACCTTGGTCAGTGCATCCGGCCCGTTGCCGATCAGCGTCGCCCCTTTCACCGGCGCCGTCACCTTACCATCCTCGATCAGATAGGCCTCGGAGGCCGAGAACACGAACTTGCCCGAGGTGATATCCACCTGCCCGCCGCCGAAATTAACGGCATACAAGCCACGCTTGACCGAGCGGATCATCTCTTCGGCGCTGCTCTGGCCACCGAGCATGATGGTATTGGTCATACGCGGCATCGGCGCATGCGCATAGGATTGGCGGCGGCCATTCCCGGTCGGGCGCATGCCCATCAGGCGTGCGTTCTGGCGGTCTTGCAGGTAGCCGGTGAGGATCCCGTCCTCGATCAGCACCGTCCGCCCGCTCGGCGTGCCCTCGTCATCGACGGTGAGGCTGCCGCGGCGATCGGGTAGCGTTCCGTCATCGACCACTGTGACGCCGGGAGCGGCGATGCGGTGGCCGAGCAGGCCGGCGAAGGCCGAGGTTTTCTTGCGGTTGAAATCGCCCTCCAAGCCATGGCCGATCGCCTCATGCAGCAAAATCCCAGGCCAGCCGGCGCCGAGCACGACGGGCATCTCCCCCGCCGGCGCCGGGCGGCTTTCGAGATTGATGAGCGCTTGGCGCAATGCCTCGTCCACCGCCGCCCGCCAAGTATCCTCGCCGGTGACGCGGCTATAATCAAAGCGCCCGCCAGTGCCGAAGCTCCCGGTCTCGCGCCGGCCATTGCTTTCAACGACAACCGCGACATTGAGCCGCACCAGCGGTCGGAGATCGGCGACGCGGCGGCCATCGGCGCGGACGATCTGCACTGCCTGCCACTCCCCCGAAAGCGAGGCCATCACCTGCTTGACCCGCCCATCCTTGCCGCGGGCGTAATCATCGATCGCGCCGAGGAGCCGCGCCCGCGCCTCGAACGGCATCAGGAGCAGCGGATTGGCCTCGTCATAGAGGCGCGCATTGCTGCCCGCCGGCGGCGCGGCGGCGCGGCCGGCGCGGCCAGCGGCCACCGCGTGGACGGTCTCGGCGGCGCGGCGCAGCGCTGCCTCGCTGATCTCGCCGGCATGGGCATAGCCGGTCGCAGCGCCGGAGACGGCGCGCAGCCCGAAGCCGAGCGCGGTATCGAAGCCGGCGGTGCGGATATGCCCGTCATCGAGGCTCACCTGCTCGCTTTCGCGATATTCGAGGAATAATTCGCCGTCATCGGCGCCGGCGAGGGCTTCGGCGGTGAGGCGCTCGGCGGTATCGCGGTCGAGGGCTGCCTCGGCGCGCTCGAAAAACAGGCGGTCGGTCGCGGCAAGCGGGGTCATGGCGGATCCTTCCGGGCAGCAGACGAAACATAAACGGCGAAAATCGCTGCCGTGAGCAACGCCACGGCGCCGGCCTGATGCAGCACGGCGAGCGGCGCCGGGACGACGAGCAGAAGCGTGGTCACACCCAAAGCAAATTGCAAGAGAATGATCGCCGCCAGCGCCGCCAAGGCACGCCGCAGCAGGGGCGAGAGCCGCGCCCGCTGCCAGCCTCCGGCGACGAGCGTCAGCAGCGCGGCGAGCAGGGCGGTGGTCGCGAGCAGCCGGTGATCGAACTGCACGGCGGCGATATTCGCGATGAGATTGTACCAAAACGGGGTCAGCGTCGCATAGCCCGCCGGCACCCAACGCCCATCCATGAGCGGAAACGTGTTGTACTCGAGCCCGGCATGGAGTCCGGCGACGAACCCGCCGGCGAGGATGGTGAGCGCGACGAGAGCGAGCGTCAGACGCGCCCCGGCCCGCACCAACGCCGCCGGCTGCCCTGGCGGGGCGGGGATCAGTTCGGAAAACGCCGTCCACAAGACGGCGGCATAGAGCACGAGAGCGAGGCCGAGATGGATTACGAGGCGCACCGGCGCCACCGCCGTACTGTCGGGAAAAAATCCCGAGGCGACCATGAACCAGCCGACCGCGCCCTGCATCCCGCCGAGGACGAAAATCCCGACCAGCCGCCAAATCAGCCGCCGCGGGAGCCACCCCCGCCACCAAAACACCACCAAGGGGAGAAAAAACGCAACGCCGAGCAGCCGCCCCCACAGCCGGTGGACCCATTCCAGCCAGAAAATATGCTGAAATCCGGCGAGATCCATCCCTTCATGCAGCAGATGATATTGTGGGATCTGCTGATAGAGCGTGAACAATCGCCGCCATTCGGCGCCCGAGAGCGGCGGCAGGGCGCCCGAGAGTGGCGCCCATTCCATGATCGAGAGCCCGGAGCCGGAAACCCGCGTCGCCCCGCCCAAAACCACCATCACCCCGATCATCGCCGCGATCACGATCAGCCACAGGCCAACCGCGCGCTGTGCCGGCGAACCGCCGCTCATGCCCTGACCGCGAGCAGTGCCAAGGCCTCCGCGCGCATCGCCGCCGGCGGTTGGCTGGCATCGACCACCAATGGCGCCTCTGCCGGGTCAGGGGGCTCTAGGGTTGCGAACTGGCTTGCGAGCAGCGCCGGCGGCATGAAATGGCCGCGCCGCGCCGCCAGCCGCGCCGCGACCACCGCCTCGCTGGCTTGCGGGTAAATCAGCGCGACATCCGTACCGCGCTCGCCCACGGGCCCCAGCAAACGGTCGCGATAGGCGCGCTTGAGCGCCGAACAGGTGACAATCCCGCCGCCGCCCTGCGCCCGTCGCGCCGCGATCCAGGCGGCGATGCGACCCAGCCACGGCGCCCGATCTGCGTCCGAAAGCGCGATCCCGGCCGCCATTTTCGCGACATTCTCCGGCGAATGCAGCGCATCCCCTTCCTGGTACGGCCAGCCGAGAACGGTCGCAAGCCCTTCCCCGAGCGTCGTCTTGCCGACACCGGAAACCCCCATGATCAGAACGACGACGGGACGCATGCAGTCCAGGAATCCATTAAAAAGGGGAAAGAAAACTTCTTTTTCTGAAGAAAAAGAAGCAAAAAGACTTTCTTACTCACTGCGCGCAAGACGCCTGACCCCGGTTTCCTCGGCGAGCAGGACGAGATCGGCGCGGCCGAGGAAGAACCCGGTTTCGACGACGCCGACGAGGCGGCGGAGCGCCTCATCAAGCGGCGCCGGCTCGGAAACCGCGCCGAAGTCGCAATCGAGGATGACATTGCCGCCATCGCTGCGATAGGGCGCGCCATCGGCGGCCAGGCGGAGACGCACAGCGCCCCCGAGGGCCGCGATCTTGCGCGAAGTCGCCTCCCAGCCGAAGGCCACCACCTCGACCGGAACGATACCCGAGAGCGTCGTGACCAGCTTGCTCGCATCCGCCATGATCACCAGCCGGCGCGCCGCGTCGGCGACGATTTTTTCGCGCAAAAGCGCTCCGCCAAGCCCCTTGATCAGGTCGAGGCGGCCGCTCGTGATCTGATCGGCGCCGTCGATCGCAAGATCGATCACCGCGTCTTGCGCGAAGTCAGTGAGCGGAATGCCGGCCGCCTGCGCCGCCTGCGCGGTGCGTTCGGAAGTCGGGATGCCGCGGACGCGGAGCCCCTCCCTTTTGATCCGCTCGCCGAGCAGGGTGATCATGAAGGCCGCGGTCGAGCCGGTGCCGAGCCCGAGCACCATGCCATCGACGATTTCCGCGACCGCCGCCGCCGCCGCCTGCTGCTTCAAGCACTCGTGATCCATACCCGCTCATCCCCGCCCGCGGCCCGCGGCCGCCGTTCCGACGCCTCATCTGCCCCCATGTTCCAAACGAGGCAAGAGGCGGAGGGGCCGCCGCTCTTGAGCGTAGCGGCTCAACGGGTAATCTCCAGGGATAATCTCTCGCGTCCGGCGTGGCGTTTTATGAAAGTATCGAACATGACCAATCCCCTGGCCCAGCTTCCCACCCTCGGCCAATCGGTTTGGCTCGATTTCGTGAGCCGCCCGTTATTGGAGAAGGGTGACTTGCAACGCCTAATCGCCGAAGACGGCATCCGTGGCGTTACCTCCAATCCCTCGATCTTTGAAAAAGCGATCGCCCATTCGACGGATTACGACGCCGATCTCGCTTCCTGCGTGCGCGCCGCCGATCGCGACGTCGATGCCCTGTTCGAGCATCTCGCCATCGCCGATATCCGTATGGCGGCCGACCAATTGCGCCCGGTCTATGAGCGGACCAAGGGGGTCGATGGCTATGTCAGCCTCGAGGTCTCGCCCTATCTCGCGATGGACACCGAGGGCACGATCGCCGAGGCGCGGCGGCTCTGGCGCGCCGTCGAGCGCCCCAATCTGATGATCAAAGTGCCCGGCACCGAGCCCGGTGTGCCGGCGATCCGGACCCTGATCGGCGACGGGATCAACGTCAACGTCACCCTGCTGTTCTCGGTTGCCGCCTATGAAGCGGTGGCGGAGGCCTATCTCGCCGGGTTGGAGGCTGCCAGTGCCGCCAAGCGCGACATCGCCGGCATCGCTTCCGTCGCCAGCTTCTTCGTCAGCCGGATCGATGCCGCGGTCGAACGCGAGGTCGCCGAGCGGCTAAAGACTGCCTCCGCCACGGAAGCCGAGGCGCTGCGCGCCCTTGACGGCAAGGTCGCGATCGCCAACGCCAAACGCGCCTATCAGCGCTATCAGGCGCTGATCGAGACTCCGCGTTGGCGAAAACTCGCGGCCAAGGGCGCGCGGCCGCAACGCTTGCTCTGGGCCTCGACCGGTACCAAAAGCAAATCCTTGCCCGATACGCTCTATGTCGATGAACTGATCGGGCCGGAGACGGTCAACACCATGCCGCCGGCGACGATGGACGCGATGCGTGACCACGGCCACGCCAAGGTGACATTGACGCAGGGCCTGGCCGACGCCGAAGCGGTTCTCTCGTCGCTCGCGCGCCTGCATATCTCGCTCGATGCGATCACCGAGGCGCTGGTCATCGACGGCGTTCGCCGCTTCGCCGACGATGCCGACAAGCTCTTTGCCGCCGTTGCGCGCCGCCGCGCCGAGGTGCTGGATGGCAAAGCGCCGCGCCAAGTGATCGCGCCGGGGCCGGACGGCGAAACCTTCGCCGCCGAGATGGAGCGCTGGCGCGAAGAAGGCCTGATCCGTCTCCTTTGGCGGCGCGATTCGGCGCTCTGGACGGGCGGCGACGAGGATCACTGGCTCGGCTGGCTCGACGCCATTGCCGCCGGCGAGGCGGCGCTGCCGGCGCTCACCGCGTTCGGCGCCGAGATCGCCAAGGAGGGTTTTACCGACATCTTGCTCCTCGGCATGGGTGGCTCCAGCCTCGGCGCCGAAGTGCTCGCGACGACGCTGGCCCCGGCCGGCAAGGGGCCACGCTTTCACATGCTCGATTCCACCGACCCGGCGCAGATCGCCGCCCTCGAGGCCGCGATCACGCTCAAAACCACGCTTTTCATCGTCGCCAGCAAATCCGGCTCGACGTTGGAGCCCGAGCTGATGCGGCGCTATTTCTTCGCCCGCGCGAACAACGCCAAGCAGTTCGTCGCCATCACCGACCCCGGCTCGGCACTCGAGAAAATCGCCAAGACGGATGGCTACCGCGCGATTTTTCCGGGCGAGAAGACGATAGGTGGGCGCTATTCGGTGCTGTCGCATTTCGGCCTGGTGCCGGCGGCCGCGCTCGGGCTCGATGTCGCGCAGCTCCTCGTCCTTGCCAAGCAAATGTACCATGCCTGCGGCGCGAGCGTGCCGCCGAGCGAAAATCCTGGCGTCGCACTCGGTGTCTTCCTCGGCATCAATGCCCGCGCCGGGCACGACAAGGTGACGATCATCGCCTCGCCCGGGATCAAGGCGATCGGTGCCTGGCTCGAGCAATTGCTCGCCGAATCGACCGGCAAACACGGCCTCGGGCTGATCCCGATCGCCAACGAGCCGCCGGTTGCGCCTGACGCGTATAGCGAGGATCGCGTGTTCGCCTATCTCGAACTGCAAGACCACGCCGACGCGGCACAGGAGGCGCTGGTCGCGGCCCTGGAGAAAGCGGGCCGCCCGGTCGCGCGCCTTCGCGTGCCCTCACCCCATCATATCGGCCAGGAATTTTTTCGCTGGGAGATCGCGACCGCGGTCGCCGGCAATGTCCTCGGCATCAACCCGTTCGACCAGCCCGATGTCGAGGCGAGCAAGGTCAAGACCAGGGCGCTCACCGAGGCGTTCGAGAAGACCGGCGCCCTTCCCGAAAGCGAACCGCTGCTTCGTGACGGCGAAATCGCGGTTTACGCCGATCCCCTGAATGCGCGCGCACTCTCAGGCGCGAAAACCCTCGCCGAGGCGCTCGCTGCGCATTTTGCCCGCGCCAAAGCCGGGGATTACGCGGCACTCCTCGCCTATATTGCGCGCAACCCGGCGCATGAGGCGGCGCTCGAAAAACTCCGTAAGCATATTCTTGCAGCTAAAAAAATCGCGACCTGCGTCGGCTTCGGCCCGCGCTTTCTTCATTCGACCGGCCAGGTTTACAAAGGCGGGCCGAATTCCGGGATTTTCCTGCAGATCACGGCATCGGACGCGAACGACATCGCGGTCCCCGGCCAGCGCGCGAGCTTTGGCGTCGTCAAAGCGGCGCAGGCCTTGGGGGATCTCGAGGTGCTCGGCGAGCGCAAACGGCGCGTGCTTCGCATTCATCTGGGCGGCGACCTCGCGCACGCTCTCGCCGCCCTCGAGGCTGCTCTCGCGGGTGCTCTCGCCCTAAAATCGTGAGGAAAATACCATGAAACTCGGCATCATCGGACTCGGCCGGATGGGCGCGAACATCGCCCGGCGGTTGATGCGCGCGGGCCATCAAACCGTCGTCTTCGACCTCTCGGCCGACGCGATCGCCACCCTCGAAAAGGAGGGCGCCGAAGGTGCCCCCTCACTCGCGGCACTCGCCGAGAAGCTCGCGCCGCCGCGTATCGCCTGGGTGATGCTGCCCGCAGGCCATATCACCGAGGACACCATCGCCAAAATCGCTGAAATCTTCACAAAAGAAGACATCGTCATCGATGGCGGCAATACCTACTTCAAGGACGATATCCGCCGCGCGAGCGAATTGCGAAAGCGCGGCCTGCATTACGTCGATGTCGGCACGTCGGGTGGCGTTTGGGGGCTCGAGCGCGGGTTTTGCATGATGATCGGCGGCGATAAGCCGACCGTTGATCATCTCGACCCGATTTTTCGCGCGCTTGCGCCTGGCGCCGGTGATGCGCCGCGGACCCCGGGGCGGGAGAAATTCGACCACCGCGCCGAGCAGGGCTACCTCCACGCCGGCCCGGCCGGCGCCGGGCATTTCGTCAAAATGGTGCATAATGGCATCGAATACGGCCTGATGCAGGCCTATGCGGAAGGGTTCGATATTCTCCGCCATCGCGTCTCGGAAGCGCTGCCGGAATCCGAGCGTTTCACCCTCAACCTCCCCGATATCGCCGAGGTCTGGCGCCGGGGCAGCGTGATTTCGTCCTGGCTGCTCGATCTCACCGCCGCGGCGCTCGCGGAAAATCCCAATCTATCGCATTTTTCCGGCCATGTCGCCGATTCCGGCGAGGGCCGCTGGACGATCGAAGCGGCGATCGACGAGGCGGTGCCGGCCAACGTGCTCTCTGCAGCACTTTATGCGCGCTTCCGCTCGCGCGAAGATGAAAGCTTTGCCGACAAGCTGCTGTCCGCCATGCGCTATGGTTTCGGCGGCCATGTCGAGCAACCCACAAAATGACCGGATCGGAAGGTTAGGGAGGGTAGACTTGTTGTTCTTTTTTAAAAAAAAGAACCAAAAAACGTTTGTCTGTTGGAGATTGCCGGCGCAGGGGAAACGGGAGGAAAGTGTTTTTGCTTCTTTTTCTTCAGAAAAAGAAGATTTTCTTCCTTTCGGTCTGCTCTCGGATGCATGATTCCCTCCACATCGCCGCCGATCGCGCGGCGCTTGCGACGGCGGTTGCCGACTGGCTCGTTGCGCGCATTGCGCAAGGCGCGGGGCCGACGCGCATTGCTTTGAGCGGTGGCTCGACCCCGCGCGATCTGTTCGAAAAACTCGCGGCGTCGCCTTATCGCGACACGATTCCCTGGGCACGTGTCGAACTCTTCTGGGGCGATGAGCGTTTCGTGCCGGCGGATCATCCCGAAAGCAATTACGGCATGGCGCGGCGCACCCTTCTCGATCACATCGCGATCCCGGCGGCGAACATCCACCCGATCCCGACCGATGGTACGCCCGCGGACGCGGCCGCGCGCTATGAGGCGCTGCTCAAGCGGACCTACGGTGCCGAGACGCTCGACCCCGCTCGGCCGTTGTTCGACGTCGTTTTTCTCGGCCTCGGCGAAGACGGCCATACCGCCTCCCTCATCCCCGGCCAGGCGGTGCTCGCCGAACGCAGCGCTTGGGTCGCCTCCGTGGCGCAAGGCCGGCCCGAAATCCGCATCACCCTGACCTATCCCGCCCTTGAAAGCTGCCGCGCGGCGGCTTTTCTGGTCGCCGGCAGGGGCAAGGCGGCGATCTGTCGTGCCGTGCGCGAAGGCCGCGCGGACGTGCCGGCAGCGCATCTCCACCCGCTCGGCGAGACGCTCTGGTTCCTCGACCGCGCCGCCGCCTCTTGACCGCGTCGCCAGCGCTCGCGACAGTCTCGCCGCCTTGAACGGGGAGACGACAATGACGTATCGGGCGCAATGGTGGCTGGCGGTCATCGGGATCATCCTCGCGGGCGCCGGCCCGGCTTGGGCCAAGGATACGCTCACGCTCGGGATGGTGTTGGAGCCGCCGGGCCTCGACCCCACCGCCGGTGCCGCCGCGGCGATCCGCGAAATCGTTTACGCCAATGTTTTCGAGGGGCTGACGCGGATCGATGGCGAAGGCCATACCGTTCCCGGCCTTGCCGCGTCGTGGACGATATCGCCCGATGGCAAGACCTACCGCTTCGCGCTTCGCCCGCATGTCACCTTCCATGACGGCACGCCGTTTGATTGCGGCGTCGTGAAATTTTCCCTCGACCGCGCCCGCGCGCCAGACAGCACCAACGCGCAGAAGGAGATTTTCGAGCCGATCGCGGCGATCGACTGCCCGGCGCCAGAAACCGCGGTGATCACCCTCAAGCGGCCGGACGCCGATTTTCTCTATGGTCTCGGCTGGGGGGATGCGGTGATGGTCGCACCTAATTCTGCGGCTGGCAATCAAACCAACCCGATCGGCACCGGCCCGTTCCGCTTCGTGCGCTGGGTGAAGGGCGACCATGTTGACCTCGCGCGCTTTCCCGGCTATTGGGGCGTCGCGCCGAAGCTTGCCGCCGTTACCTTCAAATTCATCGCCGATCCCGCCGCCGCCGCGGCCGCTCTCCTTGCTGGCGACATCGACGCTTTCGGCAATTTTCCCGCCCCTGAAATCCTGCCGCAACTTCGCGCCGATTCACGATTTTCCGTCGTTATCGGCGCGACCGAAGGCAAAACCCTGCTCGCCCTTAATGATGCCCGCAAACCGTTCGATGATATTCGCGTCCGCCGTGCGCTGGCCTATGCGATCGACCGCCGCGCGCTGGTGGCTGCGACGATATCGGTCGCGGCGCGGATCATCGGCTCGCATTACACGCCAAACGACCCCGGTTTCATCGATCTCGCCGCGACCTACCCCTATGATCCGGCGCGCGCCAAGGCGTTGCTCGCCGAGGCCGGGATCGCGCCGAGGATGCGCTTTAAGCTCGCGCTGCCGCCGCCGCCTTACGCCCGGCGCGGCGGTGAGGTGATCGCGGCGATGCTGCAGGCGGTCGGGCTCGAGGTCGAGCTGGTGCCGATGGAATGGGCGACCTGGCTCGATCAGGTGTTCAAGCGTTCCGATTTCGACATGACGATCATCGCCCATACCGAGCCCCGCGATCTCGCGATCTATGCCCGCGATCATTATTATTTCAATTACGCCAACGCCGATTTCCGGGCGCTTTTTCAACGCTATCGTGAAACCCCCGATCCCGCCGCCGGCATCGATCTTTTGCAGCAGATGCAGCGCAAGCTTGCCGAAGACGAGCCCAACGTCTTCCTTTACGTCCTCCCGAAAATCGGCGTCTGGAACGCTCATCTGCATGGTCTTTGGATCAATGATCCGATCCCGGCAAATGACGTCACCGGCGCTTATTGGGGAAATTGAGATGAGAGATTTGCTCTTTTTCGTTGACCAATGTCTACGACACTACCCGGCTCGAGAGCGCTTGCCACGCCGAGTACACCGGGAAGAAAGTCTTTTTGCTTCTTTTTCTTCAGAAAAAGAAGAAATTCTTTCTTATCTTCGATGATCCGCTATCTCGGGTCGCGTCTGCTCACGCTCGCGCTGACTTTGTTCGCAGCGGCGGTGTTGGTATTTCTCGTGCTCGATGTGCTGCCTGGTGATCCGGCGGCGCTGATCCTTGGCGTCAATGCGCGGCCGGACACGCTGGCGGCGCTGCATCACGCCATGGGCCTCGACCGGCCAGCGATCGTGCGGCTTTTCGCCTGGCTCGGCGCCATGCTGGTCGGGGATTTCGGCGAGAGCTTCACCTATCACGTGCCGGTTGCCGGGCTGATCGTCGATCGCATCGGGGTCAGCCTGCCGCTCGCGTTGCTGGCGATCGCAGTCTCCACGGCGATCGCCATTCCAACAGGGGTTTTTGCCGCCGCCAACCGCGGCCGGGTCGGCGATACGCTCACCATGGCGGCGGCGCAGGTTGGCGTCGCGGTGCCGAATTTCTGGCTCGGGTTGCTCTTGATCCTGCTATTTTCGGTGAAACTCGCGTGGTTCCCCGCCAGTGGCTTTCCGGGCTGGGGCGGCGGGGTATGGCCGGGCGCGCGCGCTCTGATCCTGCCCGCCTTGGCGCTGGCGCTGCCGCAAGGCGCGATCCTTGCCCGCATCACCCGCGCTTCGATGCTGGAAACCCTGGCGGAGAATTACATGCGGACCGCGCTCGCCAAGGGGCTAAGCCCTGGCCGCGCGCTCTGGCGTCATGCGTTGCCCAACGCGCTGATCCCGGTGGTGACCATCCTCGGCCTGCAATTCTCGTTTCTGCTTGCCGGCACCATCATTATCGAGAACGTCTTCACGCTGCCTGGGCTCGGCCGGCTGGTCTTCCAGGCGATTGCCGGGCGCGATCTTATCGTCGTCCAGGCACTCGTCGTCTTGCTCGCCGGCAGTGTCATCGTCGTCAATTTCTTCGTCGATATTGCCTATGTGTTGATCGATCCGCGCCTTCGCGCCCAAGGTGGGCATTGATGCGAAGGCATGTCGCGCTCATCATTGGTGGCGCGCTCAGCACTTTGATGCTGGCGATGTCGTTGCTCGCCTTGGTCTGGACGCCCTATCCGCCAACCGAAATCGATATCGCGCACCGGCTCGCGCCCCCTTCCGCCGCCCATTGGCTCGGCACCGACCCTCTCGGGCGCGACGTGTTTTCGATGCTGATCGCCGGCGGGCATCATTCGCTCGCCATCGCGGTGATCGCGGTTGCGGCCGGCATTGCGGCCGGCGTGCCGCTCGGTCTCATCGCCGGGCGGCGCGGCGGGATCGTCGATGATCTGGTGATGCGTGGCGCCGATCTCCTGTTTGCGTTTCCCGCCCTGCTCACCGCCGTCATCATCACCGCGCTCGCCGGGCCCGGGGCGATGGCCGCAGCGCTCGCGATTGGGATTTTCAATGTCCCGGTTTTCGCCCGCTTGGCCCGCGGCGCGACGCGGGCGCTCGGGGCGCGGGATTTCGTTCGCGCCGCGGCGATGCTTGGGCGAAATGAGCTTGCGATCAGCCGGTCGCACATCCTGCCCAATATCGCCGCCCTTCTCATCGTGCAGGCGAGCATCCAGTTTGCGCTCGCCATCCTCGCCGAGGCCGGGCTCGCCTATGTCGGGCTTGGGACACAGCCGCCGGCGCCGAGCTGGGGGCGGATGCTGAACGACGCGCAGACCTATATTTTCACGGCGCCGCGGCTTGCGATCTTTCCCGGGCTTGCGATCATGGCGGCGGTGTTGGGGCTCAACCTGCTCGGCGACGGGCTCCGCGATTGGCTCGATCCGCGGCTTCGCACGCTCCGGGATTGAAGCCGGCGCACTTCCTGGCTAGAGGTGGGGGAGATCCTTCACCCTCCTTCCGCGCGCCGTCCCGCGCGCCTGATCGGGTTCGCATGAACGCACTCTTCTGGCTGCTCAATGAGCTGATCACGCTCTATTTCTGGGCCGTCATCCTGGCCGCGGTGATGAGCAATCTGATCGCCTTCAACGTGCTCGACACCCGCAACCGGCTGGTCTGGACGATCGCCGATTTCCTCAACCGTATCACCGAGCCGGCGCTGCGGCCGATCCGCTCGATCCTGCCCTATTTCGGCGGCATCGACATCAGCCCGATCATCCTCGTCGTGCTGCTGCAAGCGCTGCGCATCCTGCTCGGCGAAATCCAGATCAGCCTCTGGCGCGCCGGGCTGTTCTGAGGTGATGCGAGAACGCAGGCCGTGACCGCGCTCGTCCTCGACGGCAAAGCGCTTGCCGAGCGGATGCGCGCCGACATCTCCGCGAAAATCGCGCAGCTCCCCTATCGCCCCGGTCTTGCGGTGGTGATCGTCGGCGATGACCCGGCGAGCGCCGTCTATGTCCGCAACAAGGAGCGCGCGGCCCGGGAGTCGGGCATAGCGGCGCGTACCATCGCGCTGCCCGCGACCACCCCCGAGTCGGCGCTGCTCGCCCTGATCGCCGACCTCAACGCCGATCCCGCGACCGACGGCATTCTGGTGCAACTGCCACTTCCCGCCCATATCCGCGCCCAGCGTGTGATCGAGGCGATCGACCCGGCCAAGGACGTGGACGGATTCCACCCGATCAACGCCGGCTATCTCGCGCTTGGTCTCCCCGCCCTCGTGCCATGCACGCCGCGCGGGGTGATGCGGCTGCTCGCCGAGGCCGGAACCCGGCTCGCCGGCGCGCGCGCGGCGGTGCTCGGGCGCTCGGCGATCGTCGGCCGGCCGGTCGCAGCCCTTCTGACAGCGGCGGATGCGACGGTGACGCTGCTCCATTCGCGCACCCGCGATATCGCTGCCGAATGCCGCTGCGCCGAGATCGTCATCGCCGCCGTCGGCCGCGCCGAAATGGTGCGTGGCGACTGGATCGCCCCGGAGGCGGTGGTGATCGATGTCGGCATCAATCGCGGCGTGGACGGCAAATTGCGCGGCGATGTCGCCTTCGCCGAGTGCGCGGCAAAGGCGAGCGCGATTACCAAGGTGCCGGGTGGGGTCGGGCCGATGACCATTGCCTACCTTCTCGAAAACACGCTGGAAGCGGCGGCGCGGCGCCGCCTGACGGCGATGGGGTGAGCGAGATCGATGTCGCGATCGTCGGCGCCGGTGTCGCCGGGCTCGCGGCGGCTGCCTGGCTCGCCCGGCGTGGCGCCCGCGTCGCCCTCCTCGAAGCCTTGCCGCGCGCGGGCGGCCGCGCCTTCACCGACCATCCCGCCGCCCTCGGTGGCGCCCCCTTCGATCACGGCGCCTCTTGGCTCCATAACGCCGAGCGCAACCCGCTCGCTCGCCTCGGCCGGTGGCGCGGCGAGACCCTGATCGATACCGCCCGCACCCGCCGCCGCATTTCCATCGTCGATGGGCGGCGGGCGAGCGAGGCCGAACTCGCTGCGCGCGACGCTGCCGCGGAGGTCCTGGAAACCGCTCTCATCGCCCGCGCCGACGCCCCCGGCCCCGACCCGAGCTTCGCCGCCGCGCTCGACGCCCTGCCGCCCAACCCCTGGCACGCCAATATCGAGGCGATCGAGGCCACCCTGATCGCCGCCGCCGACCCCGCTCGGCTGAGCCTCGCCGATTGGCGGGCGAACCGGCTGGAGGGCACCAACCTCTTGCCGCCAGATGGGTTCGGCGCCTATGTCCTGCGCCTGCTCGCCCCGCCGCCGAGGACGCTCTCGCTCACAACCCCGGTCTCGCGCCTGGATTGGGGCGGGCATGAGGTCGTGCTCGCGACGCCGCGTGGGGCGATCCGCGCCAAGGCCGCCATCGTCACCGTCTCCACCGGCGTCCTCGCCGCCGGCGGGATCAGCTTCGCGCCTGCTTTGCCAGACATGACCGCCGCCGCCATCGCTGCCCTGCCGATGGGGCTTTTGAGTAAGGTCGCATTACGGGCGGCGGGGGAGGATCGGCTCGACCTGCCGCCGGGGTGCTTTGTTGAGCGCCGGCTCGACGCCCGTGGCGAGCCCTTCATGGCCTTCAATGCCTGGCCACGCGGGCGCGATCACGTCATCGGCTTCTTCGGCGGGGAGACCGCTTGGGCACTCGCCCGCGCCGGCACCCAAGCCGCAGAGGATTTCGCCCGCGCCGAACTCACCCGCCTGTTCGGCGCCCGCGCCGCCCGCGCCTTCGCCCCCGGCGTCGTTGTCACCGATTGGGGCAGCCATCCCCGCTTCCTCGGCGCTTATGCCTACCCGCTGCCAGGCGCCGCCAGCGCCCGCCGCGCGCTCGCGACGCCGCTCGCCGAAGGTCGCCTCACCTTCGCCGGCGAAGCCTGCCATCCGACCCTCGCCGGCACCGTCGCCGGCGCCCTCATCACCGCCCGCATGGCCGCGCGCACGGCGTGGAGCGCCGTGAAGGGGAAAGGGAAGTAATACCATGTGTGGACGGCCCCTGGGGTTCAATGGGTCGGACGAGAGATGAGCTTCAGGTCGAAGGCGTTCATGTGTCCGGCCTGTTGGCGCGGTCGCATGACCGCTGGCCCAGATGGAATCCGCAAGCAAGCACCAAACAACTGGGCGACCTGACAAGATTGTTGGGGTGGACGGCCGCACGGCATCGGATGTGCCAAGAAAGGGTCGTGAACCAACCCAAGGAGAGGGCCGCCCGATGGCATACAAGCGGATTTCGATCGACACGTCCAAGCATGTCTTCACGATCCACGGGGTCGATGAGGTGGAACGGCCGGTGCTGCGTCGTGATCTCCGGCGGTCGCAGGTCGAGGCGTTCTTCGCCAAGCTGGAGCCGATCGAAGTGGCGTTGGAAGCCTGTGCCGACGTGCATCACTGGGGCCGCCGGCTCGGTGCCATGGGCCATCGGGTGAAGCTGATCCCGCCGCAGTATGTGAAACCTTTCGTCAAGCGCAACAAGAACGACCGCAATGATTCCGAGGTGATCGGCGAAGCGGCGTCGCGGCCGAGCATGCCGACGGTGCCGGTGAAGAGCCTCGACGAACAGGCGGCGACTATCATCGTGAAGCACCGGGAGTTGCTGGTCGGGCAACGGACTGCGGCGATCAACGCGCTACGTGGGCATGCGGCCGAATTCGGCGTGATCGCGGCCAAAGGCACGGCCAATATCGAGGCGCTGCTGGCGGTCCTGGCCGAGGCGCCCGAGATACCCGCAACTGCCAAGGTGGCCTTCGCGGCGATGGGCGAGCATATCGCCGATCTCGATGCCGAGCTCGCGGTGATGGACAAACAGCTCCTCGA
>NZ_JBMFWJ010000004.1:98541-104009 GCF_049965395.1 Acidibrevibacterium sp. | reverse complement strand
CTAGGCAGCGTGTGCCCGCGTTTTCTCCCGCGAGCGCGGCGGCGAGCCAGTCGGCCGCGTTTTCTTCCCCGCGCGCCGGATAACAGAGCAGGATCGCCGTGGGCTCACCGCCGAGTTCGTCCTGTACCCTTTGATGGCGCGAATAGGCGAGTGTCTGATAGACGTCCCTGCGCAGGGAATTGTCCTCATCAGCGCCGCCGGGCTGTTGCCGCGCGAAATCCTTGTATTTCGCATCGACGATGACGCACCGCCCCTTCCCGTCCGAGACCAGGAAATCGGGGCGCACCGCGAAATTCTGGCCGAGATTGCCATTATGGTAGCCAGCCCAAACGCGCCAGCCCTCCATGCGGCGCAGCCGAACTTCTACGTAACGCTCAAACAATTCGGCGGTCGCGAGGCGAAAGGGAACCAGCCGGGCCTGTGCGTTTTGGGCTGGCTGGTTGGGGTCGAAGCCGGTGCGGGTGAGCACAGCGCGGGCGAGCGCGAGCGGGCGGGCATAGTGGCGATAGGTACCGGATTTGCGTGCAACGTGGAAATCGCGCGGCGTGATCCGCGCGATCGCCGCCCCGGCGAGCGCCGCATCCGCCTGGCGTGCCCAAACATGCCAGGCGGCTTGCGGGCCGCCCAAACCTTGCCCGCTCGCATCCTCCAATAGCCGCCGCGCACCAGCGAGCGCAGTACGCAGGATGCGGTTTTCCAACGTGTCCTGCTCCAACGCCTGAAACCGGCAAGGGACGATTTCGGGATGGCCGCGCGCGAGGCTCCGCGCGGCATAGCGCCCGAAGGCGATCTGCCCGCGAACCCGCCCCCGTAGATTCTCCTCGCGGGAGATGAACCCGCGCCGGAGATGGCGCTGCACCAGCTCATGCACCGCCCGCAGATAGGCCAGCGCGATGAGCGGCGACCAGTCGGCCTGGTCGGGTGCCTCGATCGGCGCCTCGTCGGGATAGACGGTGAGGCACTGGTCGAGATGGCGCGACACCTCCGGGTCGGCCGCGCAGGCGGCATAGAGCGCGAGATAGTCGATGCGGAATCCGGCCCCGTTGCCGGCCCCGTTGCCGTCGAACGTGCGAGGCCCGACATGGAGAGTGCGGTCCCGCGCCAACCGCCCGATCCCGACGAAGAAGCCGAGTTGTCCCTCGGCGGACTGATCGGAGTAAGGGGTTAGGCCAAAATAGCGGGGTTCTTCAGCCCTCGCGGCATTCCGCGCCGCTTCGCGCAACCGCTGGACCGCCTCGTCGACCGCGTCTTGGCCGATGAGATCGGCAAACCGGACGGAGCTATTTTCGGTGTACACCTCTATGGCCCGCTCAGGCGCCGTTCTCAATCTGCTCGACTCTTTGGATTGCGTTCTGCTCCAATACCCCGTCGGCGACGTATTCGCGGAGCAGCGGGCCAACCTGGTATTTCATCCGTTGATTGAGATCGTTCGTGTCCTCCGCAAGGAAATAGGAATGGCCAGGTTGCACATCCTCGGCGCGATAATCGGCGCTGAGAAGGGCTGCTTCGCCATTGAAGAGGTTGGCGACCGCATCGAACTTGCGGAGTGCGGCAGCGCGAAGCTCTTCATCCCCGTGGTATCCCCCCACGACAGTCCTATCCGGGAGAAGCGGCACGAAGGCGAAGCGGCGGCGGACGGCGTAGTCGATATGGCCGATCGAGCGGTCCGCCGTGTTCATGGTTCCGATGATGTAGAGGTTTGCGGGTAGCCGCGCCGTCGCGTCGCCGTCACCATATTGCAAGCGGACGGGCTGACCGCGATATTCGAGCGCGTAGATCATTTCGCCAAGCACGGCGGCGACATTGGCGCGATTGATCTCATCGATGATCAGGATGAAGCTTCTGTCGGCATGCGCCTGCGCCTGCGCCGCCATCTCCAGCAGCGGGCCGTTTTCCGTCGTGTAAACGGTCTGGCCGTTCTCGGTCCGGATGCGGATGCCGCGGACGAAATCATCGTAGTTGTAGGAGGGATGAAATTGCACGATGTCCCAGGCTCCGGGCTGGCCTTCCCGGAACGGCATCCGCAAATCCGTCAGGATATCGTCGACCGCACCGATTTCCGGCACTTGCCCGTTCAGCATAAAGGCCGCAAGCCGCTTGGCCGAGAGCGTCTTCCCGGTTCCCGGCGGGCCGGTGAAGATGATCTGTCTTTGGGCTTCCAGCAAACTTGACCAATCTTCCAGCGTTTCCAATTGGCGTCTTATCTCCCCAAGTTCCTCGTATAACCACCAAAAGAAAATAGACCTATTTTGAGGCAAGTCGTGATTCAGATTTTGATTTGCAATGCTCTGTTGAAGAGAATCAAGTAATTGGAAATTTTTTCCTATCCAATGAGCTTCCGATTGAAAATCTGGAAATTGGACTCTGATTTGACTCAAAACAGCCCACAACCTTGCGTCTGTCGTAAAGCTCGTTATTCGGCCCGGTAGACAAGCAAAGAATAAACGATTGATCACGGCAGGAAATCGTTTTATGTTATTTTCTTGACAGTAATCATTCATCCAATTAATGAAATTATTATATAAAACAACAATTTTGTCGTTATCAGCGTCCCTGATGGTTAGCCGAACGGTTTGGCCATACAGATTCCAAAACCGGTCATTGTCAGGCAGATTTAGGATACTATTGAATACAGCTTCCGAAAGCCCGCCCGCGCCGACAGAAGAAATGCCATTATCTCGTTGATATATCATACATTCCATGTGTCTAGAAAACGAATCTTTCCCTCCGAATGCCTGAATGATATTATTTTTTTTCGGCTTTTTTGGGATTTTTTTGCAATTATTATTATTTGTTTGGAAAAACTTGTTAATTTTTTCTCCCAATTTTTATATCAATCTTCGTGGTTATTTAGGTAAAACTGATATCTGCCTGCTAGCCATTCCTCAATCGTCATCGTTCATTCCTTTTTCGATCGTTATTGCGTCTGGTGCAATTCTCAGCAATTTTTTGGCCGTCGGCCGACGGAGAGAAAGGCGGCACCAAGCGAGCAAGAGGCGGCGCCCTCGCGGGTTGGCGGGGCAGGCGGCGCTGGTGGCGGATCGTCGCTGAAAACGGCGCGCGGAAAGAGATCCATGTTTTGCTCGTCCGTCTCCTGGTCGGGCGCTACGAAGGCATTCGTTTCCCGCCATTGCGCCATTCGGCCAGAGAGCCATTGCAGAGCAGCCGCGGTTTGTTGCGGAAAGGCGTAAATCGACAACAGGACCGCAAGCCACACCAAAAATCCGCGCTGGAAGGAGATCAGAAACGCGACAATGAGCGTGGCAACCGCGAACGCGCGCTGTGGGCGCGGAAAAAACGCGGCGACGATACGCAAAACGATCACGAAGGCGGCGATTTCGAGGAAAGCCATCGGGCAGTGCCTTGCGCAGGAGACGTCTCCCGATAAGCCCCACGCACGACAAAACGGGACGGAGATGCCCCCCCGCCACGATCATTCCGGCGCGCCACTTTGCCCTCATGCCGCTCGATGATGTTCCGAAACGGCGGCGGCCATCTTGGCGAGTTGATTGCGCAACATCTCGGGCGCCAGCACGCTAACCGCCTCACCCCAGGTGAAAAGCTGCCAGCACATCTCCTGCAGGCCGCCGGCGCGAAAGCGAATGGTGAGGCTGCCGTCGGGCTCTGGGGTTAGGGTTTGGCTGGGATGAAAGAGCCAGCCGGCCGCATCCTCCGCCGCCTCGGGCGCGAAGCGCAGCACCACGTCCACCGGCTCCTCCTGAAACACCCCGAAGGACTGCGCCGCATAGGCGGATAACGAGAAATCCTCCCGCCGCGCTGGGACAATTCGCGCGCCGCGGTCTCGATCGCGGCGACCGCCTCGGGCCGGGGCGCAACCAGGCCGAACAGCGCGGTCGCCGGCAGCCGCCAGCGCCGCACCCGTTCCTCGTCGTCCCAGCTTTCCAGCTGCGGGAACATCGCCAGCAGGGAATCGCGCAGCCGCTCCGCCGTGCGCCGGCCAACCCCGAGTTCGTCCGCCATGTCCTCGAGCGTGAGGCCGGTGCGCGTGCCGGCGAGATGGCGCGCAAGACGCAGCAGGCGTTCGGCTGGGGCATAACGCATGGCGGAAGCTTGCCGTGGCGCCGGCTCGGGGGCAATCACGCCAAAAGGGCGGCGCCGCGACGCGGCCCCGCCGGTTGCCTCAGGGGGTTGCAAACTTGGCATCCTCGGTTCGCTCGCGGGCGAGATCGATAAGCGTCGGGAGATCCTCGTCGAGTTTTTTCTGCGTCTCCTCGTCAAGAAAGGTCAGGATTTCGCCGGCGACGTTGGCGAGAACAAACGCCGCTTCGAGCGGGTGGATGCGGCTTTCGCAAATGCATGCCGCGAGCGCCTCATGAAGCCGCGCGCACGCGTCGCCGTCGACGATCGAGAACAGGGACAGAATGCGGTCGGCGCGGTGGAACGCCGGGGCGAAAACCTCACGAATATCCATCATCAGAGCTCCCTCGTGAGCCGAGACGACATGACTCGGCTGCAACGAAGCTGTTTCACCGTCCTCAGAGAGCGGTATGGGATGATCACGATCGCGTGAGTTTCTCACGCCGCAACCGACGCGGCGAAGCCCATCGGCCCGCGCCCGCCACGCCGGCCCGCGCTCTCGGCGGCGAGCAGGCGCACCAGATCGTCTGGCTCGCTCTCCCCGCTCAGCGCCGCGCGCCGGGCGACGAGCGCGAAATCGGCGGGCGTGAGGCAGCGCAGACCATCGAGCGCCGCCGGCGGCTCGCAGGCGAAAAACCGCCGGAACGCGGCGCGGGCCTGCGCGGGGGTCATCCACTCGAAGCGGATTTTGAGGAGGAAGCGGCGCAGTGAAGCGCGGTCCAGCCGCTCGCTGAGATTGGTCGTGCAGGCGAAGGGGAGATCATGCGCCTCCATCGCCGACAGCATTTCGTTGACCTGGGTGATCTCCCAGCTCCGCACAGCCTCGCCACGCTCGAACAAAAGGCTGTCGGCTTCGTCGAACAGCAGGAACGCCGCCATCTCGCGGGCTTCGGCGAACGCCTCGGCGATGGCGCGCTCGGTGCCGCCGACATAGGGATCGAGGATGTCGGAGGCGCGTTTTTGCAGCACCGGCAGCCCGAGCCGCTCTGCGAGATGGCGCGCCCAGGCGGTTTTGCCCGCCCCCGGGGGCCCCGCGAGCAGCAGCGAGATGGCGCGCGGCGCTCCAGGCGCGGCGAGACGGTCGGCGAGCGCGAGGAGATCGGTATCAGCGTTGACGAGCGCGGGATCGTAGAGCGCGGGCGGCTCCAGCTCGGCGGCCGGGGCGCGCCGGCCGAAGATCGCATGCGCCACGCCACTTGCGACCAGCCGCGCCGTTTCCGCCCCGCCGCCGGCGAGCTTCGCCGCCCGCAAGGCCGAGGCCGCGAGCGCCGGCGCCACCGGCACCAGCCGCGCGAGATGCGCCGCATCCGCTTCTGCCAGCTTCACGCCGGCGCTCTCGCCGATTTCGCGCCAGAGCCGCGTGCGCGCCG
>NZ_JBMFWJ010000004.1:76745-98441 GCF_049965395.1 Acidibrevibacterium sp. | reverse complement strand
GCCAGCTTCACGCCGGCGCTCTCGCCGATTTCGCGCCAGAGCCGCGTGCGCGCCGGGAGACGTGGGGTCTTGACCTCGAGGCACATCGTCATTCGCCGCAGTACGGGGGCGCCCAGGGCGTGAACATCGTTCGCGGTCCAGATCATCGGCACCGCCATCTCCTCGAGCAGGCGATGGATGAAAACGCGCGAGCCCGCGCGCCGCGTCTCGAACGGATCATGGCGGGGGGCAAAAAGATCCTCCGCCTCGTCGAACAGAAGCAGCATATCGCCCGGTGTCGCGAGGCGGTTGGCGAGACGGAGCCCGGCGAGCCGGTCATCACGGTCGGGCTCGCCCTCGTCGTCGTTGCTTTCGGTGATCAGGCGCAGCGGTGTTGCGAGATGGGCGGCGAGCGCTTTGGCGAAGGCGGTTTTGCCGGTGCCCGGCGGGCCGTAGAGCAAGAGATGGACGCCGCGCTCGCGCCCGCGGAGGGCGTTGGCGAGGAGGGCGGCGGCGATCTCGCCCTCGCGGCCGAGATGGACGAAGGCGGCCCAGGGGAGCGCCGCGCTGGCGGGGGCACCGAGCAACTGATCGTAGATATCGCCCTCCGGCGCGATCCCGGCGCGGACCAGCGCCGTGAGCCGCTGCGGGAGCGAGAGATCGCCACTTTTGCCGGGATGCAAAAGGCCGCTCGTCAGCAATTTCGCCTCCGGCGCGAGACGGCGCTCGATCTGCTTTGGTGCGACGCCAAGCAAAAGCCCCAACAGCCAGGGGCTGCGGTGAAACTGCGTCGGGCCGCCGCGGCTTTGGCTCAGCATGTCGAACAGGCGCTCGAAGCGCTGATGGGAGACGTAATAGAGGGCGAGCGCGAGGATCGCGGAATCCAAGGGATCGAGGGCGAGACGGCGGGTGAGCGCCGCGCCCCAGGCGTGGGCGGCGCGTTCGGGGAGCGTTTGCGGGCGCACCTCCTCCTTGCGGAGCGCGCGGCCGAGCCGCTGCCAGCCGGCGGCGGTGACGCGGGGCGGGGGGGCAGTTGGGAGCGGGATTGAAAATAAATCGACGATTTCCTCGGGGCTTTCCTGGCTCGAGGATTGGTTGAACCAGGTGGCGAGCGCCACCCCCTCGGGCATGCGCGGGGTGAGGGCGGCGTGCGCGAAGGCCGCGCAGCGGAGGGTGAAGGGCGCGGCGAGCGTGGGATCGAGGGGGATGGGGGCGGCGTCTTCTCGCATCATTGCTCTCGGCATTGGGGTTGGCCCACCGTCATGCCGGATCGCTGCGTCAGAAGCGGACGTGGCAGCAAGCGCCGAGGGCCGGCCAATCCCGTGCACGCGCAATTGAGTGGCGGGCGCGATCGGGCTAGGGTCGGCGCCGCATGCGCGCGATAGTCCCTGCTTTGGTTTTTGCTCTCTCGTTGGCGCTGGCGCTGCCGGCGGCGGCGCAGGTGACGGTCAATCCCGGTGCGCTCGACCAAAACCCGGCCGCGCCCCCGGCCGCGGCCCCCCCCCCGCCCGCCGCGCCAGCGCCGGCGCAAACCGGCGCGACACCAAGCGAAACGCCGAAACCGCCGGCAAAACCAAAGCCTAAGCCCAAGCCCAAAGCCCAAAGCAAGCCGGCGGCGAAGGCCAAGCCGCCCGCCGCAGCAGCCCCCGCCCCACCGCCTGCCGCCGCAGCCACGCCGCCGGCCGCAGCGCCGCCCGCCGTGCGCTTGGGGACGGCGCCGGAAGACCTGACCGTCCCCGCCGCGCCACCGGCCTCGCCGCTGCTCCCGCCGGCGGCGGCGGCGCCACCCGAGCATCCCAATGTCACGCCGCCACCGCCGCCGGTGGTCGCCGCGGCGGCTGGCGAGGTGATCGAGGTTCCCGGCGGCACGCGGATCACCTTCGCCCCCGAAAGCGCCGATCTCAACCCCGCAACCGACGCCGCCTTGCGCCAGATCGGCAGCGAAGCCGCGAAAAATCCCGCCGCCGTGGTCAATGTCATCGCCTATGCCAGCGGCGCCAAGGAAGATCCCTCGACGCCGCGGCGCCTCTCCCTCGATCGCGCGCTCGCCGCCCGCGCGGTGTTGATGGCGGCCGGGGTGCCCTCGACGCGGATTTATCTGCGGGCGCTCGGCACCGCATCACGCGATGGCCCGCCCGATCGTGTCGATCTCGTGGTCGTCACTTCCCAGGCGGCGGTGGCCGCGACGCCGCCACCGCCCGGCCCACCCCAGCCGGCGGTGCCCAATGCCGCACCCAATGATCCTTCCTCAGAGGGAAAACCCCCGCCGCCATGACCCGGCCAACCTTGTACCTGCTCCGGATGCTGGTTTTTCTTCTCATCGCCGGCGGGGTGGTGGCGCTTCTCGCCCCGACGTTGGAGGCCGTCTTTCACAACAACCCGATTCTCAACAGCCTGATTTTCCTGGTGCTGCTCGCCGGTATCATCTGGAATCTGCACCAGGTGACGCGGCTTTCCCCGGAAGTGACCTGGGTTGAAACCTTTCGCACGGCGCGGCCGCGGCTTTCCACCCTGCCGATGCCGCGCCTTCTCGCGCCGATGGCGAACATGCTCGCCGCCCAGCGCAACAAGAGCCGCGAAGCGAGCGAGCGTTTCACGCTGTCTGCGGCGGCGATGCGGAGCCTGCTCGATTCGATCGCGAGCCGGCTCGACGAAAGCCGGGAATTGTCGCGCTACATGATCGGGCTTTTGATTTTTCTCGGCCTGCTCGGCACGTTCTGGGGGCTTTTGCGCACCGTCAGCGCGGTCGGCGACGTCATCGGCGCGATGGCGATCGGCAATGGCGATGTCACGGTGATGTTCGAGCAGCTCAAATCCGGCCTGCAAAAGCCGCTGCACGGCATGGGCATGGCATTTTCGGCGTCGATGTTCGGCCTTGCCGGCTCGCTCATTCTCGGGTTTCTCGATCTCACCGCCGGACAAGCGCAAAACCGCTTCTTTAACGAGTTGGAGGAATGGCTCGCCGGCATCACCCGCATCGGCACCAGCCCGCTCGGCGGCGATGGGGAGGGATCGATCCCGGTCTATGTCCAGGCGCTGCTCGAGCAAACCGCCGAGAACATGGAAAATCTCCAACGCATCCTGGCGCGCGGCGAGGAGGGGCGCATTCAGGCCAACCACGCGGTGCAAACCCTGACCGAGCGTGTCGGCCTGCTTTCGGACACAATGCGCACCAGCCAGCAACTCATGCTGCGCATCGCCGAAGCCCAGGCGGCGCTGGCGCCGGCCTTGCAACGCCTCGCCGAAGCTAAATTCGAGCCGGGGGACGAGGTCGCGCGCGCCCATCTGCGCAATATCGAAGTGGCGCTGCAGCGCATGCTGACCGAAATCGAACAAGGTCGCGCGCAAAGCACCAGCGATCTGCGCAATGATATCCGCCTCTTGACCCGCACCATCGCCGCCCTCGCCGAAGAGCCGCAGAAATAGCCGCAACGCCGCCGACATCGCTGTTTCAGGAGCCGACCCATGGCGCTTTCCCGCCGCCGCAGCCACCAGGAAGGGCTCAACCCGTGGCCGGGCTATGTCGATGCCCTGTCGACGCTGCTTATGACGACGATCTTCGTGTTGCTGGTGTTCGTGCTGGCGCAGGCGTTTCTCTCGGTGGTGCTCTCCAACCGTAACAAGGCGCTCGATCAGCTCAACGGCAAGGTCTCGCAGCTCGCCGACCTGCTGGCCCTCGAAAAAAGCCGCACCACCGATCTCAGCGCCCGTGTCGCGACCCTGAGCGCGAGCCTCACGCAAGCCAACGCCGCCCGCGCCGATCTCGCCGAGAAGCTTGCGGCAAGCCAGCAACAGGTTGCCGCCACGCAAAGCGCCTTGGCGGCAGCGGAGGCGGAATGGCAGCGCACCATCAAGGCGGACAAGGCAACCCTCGAGGCCCGGCTTGCCGATCTCGCCCGCCTCAACGAACAGGTCGCGGCCTTGAGCGCGCTGCGTGACGAGTTGGAAAAAAAGGCCGAGGATGCCGCCGCCCGCGCCACCACCGAGGCCGAGCGCCGCGCCGCGGTTGCCGCGCAGTTGGCCGAGGCGCAGAATTTCTCCGACAGCGCGCGGGCCGAAATCGCCCTCCTCAATCAGCAGATGGCGGAATTACGCAAGCAGTTACAAGGGCTTTCCACCGCGCTCGCGGCGTCCGAAGAGGCGTCAAAAGCGAAAGACGTGCAAATCAGTAATCTCGGCCAGCGCCTCAACGCGGCGCTGGCCGCCAAGGTCGAGGAGCTGCAGCGCTATCGCTCGGAATTCTTCGGCCGGCTGCGCGAGGTTCTCGCCAACCGGCCCGGGATCCAGATCGTCGGCGACCGCTTCGTCTTTCAAAGCGAGGTCTTGTTCCCGGTCGGCAGCGCCGATCTCTCGGCTACCGGCACCGAGGAAATCCGCAAGCTGGCGGCGACGCTGAAGGACATCGCCAAAGAGATCCCGCCCGATGTCAACTGGATCCTCCGTGTCGATGGCCACGCCGATCACCAGCCGATCAGCGGCACCGGCGCCTTCGCTTCGAACTGGGAATTATCCGCCCAGCGCGCCATCAACGTCGTTAAATTACTGATCGCTGAGGGGATTCCGCCCAATCACCTCGCTGCCACCGGGTTTGCCGATTATCAACCGCTCGCCCCCGGCGATGCGCCCGAGGACTATGCCCGCAACCGGCGGATCGAGCTGCGCCTGACCGATCGCTGATGGCGGCCGCTGGCGGGTATGATTTTCCCTCTTTGCGCGCCGCCGCTCTCTGCCTAGGGTAGGCTTCGAACCGAAGCACCCAGGCCGGGAGGAAAACCGTGGATTTTGCTTACACAGACAAGGTCAACGCCTTGCGCGAACGCCTGCTCGCCTTCATGGATGAGCATATCTATCCCCATGAGGAGACCTATCACCAGCAAATCAACGGCGCCGCCGATCGCTGGCAGCCGGTGCCGATCATCGAGCAGCTCAAGCCGGTCGCGCGGGCGGCGGGGTTGTGGAATCTCTTCCTCCCCGAATCCTCGCATGGCGCGGGCCTCACCAATCTCGAATATGCGCCGCTCGCCGAAATCATGGGGCGGGTGCAATGGTGCTCGGAGGTGTTCAACTGCTCCGCGCCCGATACCGGCAATATGGAAACCATCGAGCGCTATGGCAGCGCCGAGCACAAGGAGCGCTGGCTGAAGCCGCTGCTCGCGGGCGAAATCCGCTCCTGTTTCTCGATGACCGAGCCGGAAGTGGCCTCGTCGGACGCAACCAACATCCAGACCAGCATCATGCGCGACGGCGATCATTACGTCATCAATGGGCGCAAATGGTGGTCGTCGGGCGCCGGCGATCCGCGCTGCGCGATTTTCATCGTCATGGGCAAGAGCGACCCGCACAACCCCGACAAATACCGCCAGCAATCGATGATCCTGGTGCCGCGCGACACCCCGGGCCTTACCATCAAACGCATGCTGCCGGTGTTCGGCTATGACGATGCGCCGCACGGCCATGGCGAGATATTGTTCGAGAATGTCCGTGTGCCGGCCTCGAACATTCTGCTCGGCGAGGGCCGTGGTTTCGAGATCGCGCAAGGCAGGCTTGGCCCCGGGCGCATCCATCACTGCATGCGCACGATCGGCCTTGCCGAGCGCGCGCTCGAGAAAATGTGCCAGCGTGTGACCCAGCGCATTGCCTTCGGTCGCCCGCTCGCCGAGCAAGGGGTGATCATCGAGCGCATCGCCAATGCCCGAATCATGATCGACCAATCGCGCCTGCAAGTGCTGCACGCGGCGTGGAAGATGGACACCGTCGGCAACAAGGAAGCACGGCGCGAGATCGCGGCGATCAAGGTCGCGGTGCCGAATATGGCGTGTCAGGTGATCGACTGGGTGCTTCAGGCGCATGGCGGCGGCGGGGTCACCAGCGATTTCGGCATCGCGCGGATGTATGCGACGGCGCGCACGATGCGCATCGTCGATGGCCCGGACGAAGTGCATCGCTTCCAGCTCGGCCGCCTCGAACTCGCCAAATACCGCCCAGCGCGGCCGAACGCGTGAGGAGCGTGTGATGAAAAATCTCTTCGATCTCACCGGCAAGGTCGCCGTCGTCACCGGCTCGAGCCGCGGCATCGGGCGCGCCATCGCGGAGGCGATGGCAGCGCACGGCGCCAAAGTGGTGGTCTCGAGCCGCAAGCCAGACGCCTGCGCGCCGGTCGCCGAGGCGATCACCAAGGCGGGTGGCGAGGCGATCGTCATCCCCTGCCATATCGGCCATAAGGAGCAGCTTCAGGCGCTGGTCGACAAAACCACCGCGCAGTGGGGCGGCATCGACATCCTGGTGTGCAACGCCGCCGTCAATCCCTATTTCGGCCCCTCGGCGGGTATCCCGGACGACGCGTATGATCGCATCATGGGCGCCAATGTGCGGAGCAATTTCTGGCTCTGCAACATGGCGCTGCCCGGCATGGCGGCGCGCGGCGGCGGCGCGATCATCGTCGTCTCCTCGATCGCTGGCCTTCGCGGCACGCCGCTGCTCGCCGTCTATGGCCTCTCCAAAGCCGCCGATATGCAGCTCGTGCGCAATATCGCAGTCGAATGGGGGCCAAAAAACATCCGCGCAAACTGTCTCGCCCCTGGCCTGATCCGCACCGATTTCGCCCGCGCTCTCTGGGAAAATCCGGAGATCGGCGAAAAACGCGCGAAAGATACGCCCTTGATGCGGATCGGTGAGCCTGATGAGATCGCGGGTGCGGCGGTGTTTCTCGCCGGGCCCTCGGGCAGCTTCACCACCGGCCAGACGATCGTCATCGATGGCGGCGTTACCATCGGCTCGCCGGTGCAGGCGGCGGGCTGACGATGGCGGACGGCACGCCGGAACTGGTTCCGGTTCTTCCCAACCATCGTTTCGACGAGGCAGCGCTGGCGCGCTACCTCGCCGCGCATCTTTCGGGCTTCGGCGGCGATCTCGTGGTGCGGCAGTTTCAAGGCGGGCAGTCCAACCCGACCTTTCATTTGCAAACCAGCAGCGGCGTCTATGTCATGCGCAAAAAGCCGCCGGGCAAGCTGCTGCCCTCGGCGCATGCCGTCGACCGCGAATTCACCGTGCTCAAGGCATTGGCGGCGAGCGCGGTGCCGGTGCCGCGCGTCCATCTTCTCTGCCGCGATGAGAGCGTCATCGGGCAAATGTTTTACATCATGGATCACGTGCCGGGCCGGGTTTTCGCCGATCGCACCCTGCCCAGCGCGACCCCTGGCGAGCGCGCGGCGATGTATGACGATATGAACCGCGTCCTCGCCCTGCTCCATGGCTGCGATTACCAGGCCCTCGGTCTTGCCGATTTCGGCCGCCCGGAGGGGTATGTGGCGCGGCAGGTGGCGCGCTGGTCGAAACAATACGAGGCCTCGCGCACCATCGACGTGCCAGCGATGGATGCCCTCATGCGCTGGCTGCCGGAACATCTGCCGGCGACCGAGGAAGCGGCGATCGCCCATGGCGATTTTCGCCTCGGCAATCTGATCTTCCACCCGACCGAGCCGCGCGTCGTCGCGGTGCTGGATTGGGAGTTGGCGACCATTGGCCACCCGCTCGCCGATCTCGCCTATAATCTCCTCACCTATCGCTTGCCCGAAAGCGCCGGTGGCGGCGCCGAGGCGGAGCTGGTGGCGCTCGGCATCCCGAGCGAAAAGGACTATATCGCCCGCTATTGCACGCGCACCGGCCGCGCGGGGGTTCCTGATCTCGAATTTATGATCATTTTTTCGATGTTTAGACTGGCGTCGATCGTTGCCGGCGTGTATCGTCGCGCCGTCGAGGGCAATGCGGCGGATGCCCGCGCGTTGGAGCGCGGCCAGATGTTTCAGGATATCGCCGAGCGTGCTTGGCAATTTGCCCAGAGGCTCAGCGTCTGAACGGTGGGAGGATAGCTTGGTACGGTTGCTCCCAGGGACCGTGGTCGAAACCCGCATTCAGGATCGGGAGATTCGTTTTTTCGTCCGCAATCCCGACGACCATATCCAAAGCCATCACCTCCAGGGCATTTTCTATGAGCGTGAGGAATTGGCGATCATCGCACGCTATTTCCACGAGGGCGGGGTGTTCGTCGATATCGGCACCAATGTCGGCAACCACTCGATTTTCATCGAAAAATTCTGCAACCCGCGCCGGATCATCAATTTCGAAATCAACCCCGAGGCAATCGGAATTTTTGCCCTCAACCGCTACCTGAACGAACTCAAATCCTGCGACATCGGGTTTCTGGGCGCCGCGCTCGGCCAGCGTGAGGGGCGGGTGAGCTTAGTGCAGCCGGATCCCGATAATCTCGGCTGCACCGCGATCCAGCCCGCGCCGGACGGCGTATTGCGCTGCCTGCCGGGCGATGCGGTGCTCGCGGCACGGCCGGTCGATCTCGTAAAAATCGATGTCGAGGGCACCGAAATGGACGTCTTGGCGGGATTGGCGCGGACCATCGCGCGCTGGCGCCCGGCGCTGTTCATCGAGGTCGATGGCACGAACGAGGCGGCGTTCGCGCAATGGTGCGACGAACAGGCCTATCGCCGCGCTGATGCTTTTCAGCGCTATGAAGGCAAAACCAATTTCATGGTGCTCCCGGCCGAGCGCCTTTGACACCGCGCCATCGCCGGCGTCCGTTTGGTCATTCTCTTTGCCCGTCGTCGCGGCGAGCACGGCGCTCAGGCGCGGTTTCCACCGCGAATTTCACCAACGCGGCTTGGCTGCGCAGAGCGAGCTTGGTGCGCAGCTGTGCTGCGATATGGGCGGCGCTGCGGTAGCTAAGCCCGAGGGCCGCGGCGATGTCGGCGAGCCCGGCGCCGCTGCCGAGGAGATCGAGCACGTCCAACTCGCGCGCCGTCAAGCCGCGGAGTGGATCATCAGCCGGCTGCAAGCTGAGGAGCGCCAATTTCTGCGCGACGCGATGGCCGAGATAGCGTTCGCCGCGCAGCAATGCGTCCACCGCGGCAAGCAACGCCTCAGGGTCGTCGTGCTTGGTGAGATAGCCGCGCGCACCGGCCTCGAGCGCCCGGGCAACGAACGCCGCCTCCTCATACATGCTGAACACAAGCACCCGCGCCGCCGGCGTCTCGCTATGCAGGCGGCGCAGGAATTCAAGGCCGTTGCCGTCCGGCAGGTTGAGATCAAGGATGATGAGATCGGGACCGTGGCGGCGGTTCATCGCCAGCCCCTCGGTGCCGGTGCCGGCTTCGAGGATGGTGAAATCCGGACGCGTTTCAAGCAGGCGGCGACAGCCGTCGCGAACGATCGGATGATCGTCGATCAGCAGGATGGCGGCTTGCATGTCATATCCTCGGGTGCCTCCTTGGCGGGCGCGAGCGGCAACGTCAACCGCAGCAACGCCCCCCCTTCGGCGGCGCGCCCGGTCTCGATCCGCCCGCCAAGCGCGCGGACGCGTTCGGCAATGCCAAGCAGCCCGAAGCCAAAGCGCTGCTCGGGCGCGAAGCCACGCCCATCATCGGCGATCGTGAGTTCGAGCAGCCGCCCGCCGCCGGCTTGCGCGCCATCGGTCCGCAGCTCGATCCGAACCGCGCGCGCGCCGGCGTGGCGCACGACATTGGTCAGGCCCTCCTGCACCGCACGATAGAGCGCAAGCGCCAGCCGCTCGTCGACGCGGCCGATCGCGCCCGGTTCAATCGCCAAGGTGCACTGCAAGGCGGGATAGCGGTCTTGCCAGGCGGCGAAAACCTGATCGAGCGCGGCCTCCAGCCCGAGTTCATCGAGCACCAGAGGGCGCAGCCGCTCGAGAAGCCGCGTGGTGACACCCTGGATACCGTCGGTGAGGCCGGCGATCGCCCGCGCCCGCTCGGCGATCGCCGGCAGCGGCGGCGGGCTTTCGCGGAGCGCCCGCACAATGCCGGCGACATCGGCGCGAATGGCAAAAAGCGCCGGGCCGAACGCGTCATGCAGCTCATGGGCGAGTTCCTTGCGCTCCTCCTCCTGGAGCGACATCAGCTTGTCGATCAGCCGATGATTATCGTCGCGCAGACGCCCGAGCGAGCGCGCCAGACTGTCGAAGCGGGCGCCGATGCGGCGCAATTCGCGCACCCGGATCGGCGCGAGCGCGATATCGAAGCGGCCATGCTCGAGCTGGTCGAGCGCCTCAGCGAGATCGCCGATCGGCGCGAGCGAAACATGAACGAGCGCGACGAGAATAGCGGTGATGATCAACGCAAGGGCGGCAAGCAGGGCTGCGAGAAAGCGCAACTCGCCCCAGATTTCCCGCATCTCGTCGAGCGGATTGGGCATCAGGATCACGCTGCCATAGACATTGCCGGCGCGGCGGATGGGAAAACTCACAGCAGCGCTGGGGGAGGCGAGCAAACGGACGAAAAACCGCGGCACGGTCGCAGCGTCCCCCTTCAAGAATAGCGCCTCGCCGAAAGGCAGCAGATCGGGCGCCGGCATGATCACGAGATCGACGTGGCGGACACTGGGCAATGCTGCCACCAGCCGGCCGAAAACCGGCCCGGATCTCGCCTCATCAGCGACGGCGGCGAGTTCGGCGCGCACCAGAACCGTCGCAAGACGCATCCCCGACGCGGTTTCCGCCTGCACGCGCAGACGCCCAAGCCAGACGGAAAAGCCGATCGTCGCGATCAGCCCGAGCAGGAGCACGGCGGTGGGGAGAACGATCAAGCGGGTGCGGAGCGAGGCCATGGCTGCCAAAAGGGTCGGGTCTCGCCAAAATGGCGCCTTTAACGCGGCGCCGGCAAGCCCGGCCGATGGCCGGCGGCGAACGCCTCGCATAATTTGCCACACACTCGTCATTTTTTGCAATAACGGGGGAAATTTCAGAGGTTTACGCGCAATCATTGCGATTGACGCGAAGCCCTCGCCGTCCTACCCGATGGGAGCAAAAACACGGTTGCGTGAGGGAGGACAACGATGCGGGGCTTCGCTTTGGCGGTGCTGGCGGCGCTGCTTGCGATCGGCGGGGCGGATCACGCGGCGGCGCAGCAGGCGCCGGCACCGGCGTCCCCGGTCACCACCCTGCCTGACATCACGGCGCTGCCCGATACCAACGTCATCGGCTCGACGCCGCTGCTCGGCTCCGATGTCGAGCGCGACAAGGTGCCGGACGAGACCCAGGTTTTGGACAGCCACGATCTCTCGTTCGACGGCACGCCCAATCTGCTCGGCAGTTTGAGCCAACAGGCGCAGGGGGTTTCGATCGGCAGCGAATCCGGCAACACGTTTGCCCCCAATATTTTCTATCATGGCTTTCAGGCCTCGCCGATCGCCGGCAATTCCCAAGACATCGCGGTTTATGTCAACGGCGTGCGCTTCAATCAGCCGTTCGGCGATGTCGTGAATTGGGATTTACTGCCGAGTGTCGCGATCGACCGCGTCGAATTCCAGGGCACCAACCCGGTGTTCGGCCTGAACGCGCTCGGCGGCGCGATGGCCGTCGAGATGAAGAATGGTTTTACCTTTCAGGGCATGGACGCGACCGTGCTCGGCGGCTCCTATGACCGGCTGCAGGGCTATGGCGAATACGGCGCACAATTCGGCAACACGGCGGTCTATGCCGCGGTCGATGGGCTTTACTCCGGCGGCTGGCGCCAAGACGAATCCTCGCATCTCAACAAGCTCTACGCTGATTTCGGCTGGCGCGGCGCCGCCGCCGAGCTGCACATCAATGTCACCGCCGCCGACAATGAACTGAACGAGCCAGCGACGGTGCCGGTGCAGGAGCTGGACGCCGATCGCTCGGCGGTGTTCACCGCGCCCAATTTTCTCGGCAACAAATACGCCCAAATTTCGGCGAACGGCTCCTATCAGGTCAGCGACACCACCTCGGTCCAGACTGTCGCCTATTTTCAGAATTTTCTGCAAAGCGTCGTCAACGGCAATGTCCCCGATGCCACGCCCTGCGGCAATTTTCTTTGCACCGGGCCGGGACAGTTCCTGACCACGACCGGGTTCGTGCCGATCCCGAATTACCTCAATGGCGGCCCCTATTCGCAGCTCAACGTGCAGGACACCAACACCAACGGTTACGGATTATCCATCCAAGCGACCAACACCGGCACCCTGTTCGGCCACGCCAATCATTTCACCGCCGGCGCGAGCTATGACGGCAGCCAGAACACCTTCACCGGCAACACGCTGCTCGGCGGCCTCAACCCCAATGACCAGATGAGCTTCGTCGGGCCGGGCGTCACCATCGATCAGGCCGATCAGTCGATCATGCCGGTCCGGCTCAATGACATGACGAATTACTATGGCCTCTATTTCATCGATATGTTCGATATCACGCCAGCGCTCACGCTCACCGTCGCCGGGCGCTTCAATTATGCGCAAACCGATCTCGTCGGCGTCGATCCCAATAATGGCTCGCTCTCGGGCAATCACGATTATGCACATTTTAACCCGCAGATCGGCCTCACCTACAAAATCAATCCGCATGTGACCTCTTATGCCGATTTCGCCGAGTCGAATCGCGCGCCGACGCCGGAGGAATTGTCCTGCTCCGACCCCGCGAGCCCCTGCACTCTCTCCAATTTCTTCGCCGGCGATCCCAACCTCAAACAGGTGATCGCGCATACCCTCGAGGCGGGCCTGCGTGGCCAGTTCACGCCCTACGGCAACGCCAAATTCGATTGGAATCTGAGCGCCTATCGCACCGACACGATGAACGACATTCAATTCATCTATAGCCCGGTCCAGGGCTCGGCCTATTATCAGAATATCGGCGATACCCGCCGCCAAGGCGTCGATCTCGGCGGCACGCTGACGCAGGGAAAATTCGAATTTTTCGCCAATGCCTCCTATATCAACGCAACCTATCAGAATGGCTTGACCATTTCGAGCCCGAACAATCCTGGCGCCGACGCCAACGGCAACATCCATATCCGCCCCGGCGACACGCTTCCCGGCATCCCGAACTGGATCGCGAAAATCGGGTTTTCCTATAACATCACCGATGCGTGGCAAGTCGGGGCCGATGGCACCTATCAATCCGGCCAATATCTGTTCGGTGACGAGGCCAATCTTCTCCCGACCACCGGCGCCTATTTCGTCACCAATCTCAACACCAGCTACCAGCTCACCAAACACATAAAATTGTTCGCGATGCTCGATAACGCCTTCAACGCCGATTATTACACCTACGGCACGCTCAGCCCGACCAACCTCGTGCCGATCCCGAGCGCCCCTGGCGCTTCCAACCCGCGCGCGCTGGCCCCGGCCAACCCGATCGAGGCCTATGGCGGCATCACGGTGTCGTTCTGACGGCTCAGTGATCTCTCGCCTCGACAAGCTTGCGGGAGTGTTCCTATACTCGCGCCGCGCCCACGAACGAGGCGTATGGCTTTGATAAACAGTCCCAATTTAGTCTTCTATCGAAGGAGAACCCCATGCATCGGTTAATCGCGGCCGCAACCCTTGCCCTTGGCTCGCTGGCCTTGGCCTCCGCCGCTCATGCGGATGGCGACGCCGCCGCCGGCAAGACCTTGTTTCAGCAGAAATGCGCGCTCTGCCATTCGCCGGACAAGGGCGTGAACAAGCTCGGGCCGAGTCTCTGGAACGTCGCCGGCCAACCCGCCGCGGAAGTGCCGAATTACACGTTTTCCGCCGGCATGAAGGATTCGCACATCACCTGGGATGATGCCTCGCTCGACAAATGGCTCACCAATCCAAGGGCGATGGTCGCCGGCACCAAGATGATTTTCCCTGGCCTTCCTAACGCGACTGATCGCCAAAACGTCATCGCTTATCTCAAGAGCTTGAAATAGCCCCTTTTTCCTGAATATCGCGCAAGCGTGCGGCAAGCTGTGCGGTGGTCGTGCGATCGCCACGCCGCTCGCTTGCGGGGATGGTGACATCAGCCGTGATGCGCGCCGGGCTTTCGGCCAGCATCAAGACACGATCGGCGAGGGCGGCAGCATCGGTCAGATCGTGCGTCACCAAAAGCGCTGCGGTCGGCCGCTCTGCCCAGGCGTCGCGCAACACGGCACGCCCAAGTTCGGCGTTGCTCGCGTCCAGCGAGGCGAACGGTTCATCGAGCAGCACCAAAGCTGGTGCGATCGCGAAGGCGCGGGCGATGGCGACCCGGCGCGCCATGCCGAGCGAAATCCGGCTGGGATAGGCATCGCGCGCCTCCCAAAGGCCGAGACGCTTGAGCAGATCTGCCGCCGCCGCCTCTTGCCCGGGTGGCAAAACCAGCGCCAGATTCTGCCAGACGGTTCGCCACGGCAGCAGCCGCGGCTCTTGAAACACCATGCCAAGGCGCGGCGGCGCCGCGCCAAATGGCTCGGAACCGTCCTCTCGCACCCAAGTGATCTTCCCCTCGAACGCCGGATCGAGGCCGGATATCAGGCGCAGCAGCGTCGTTTTGCCGCAGCCGGAGGGGCCGACCAGGGCGACGATCTCCTGCGCGCCGAGCGAAAAGGCGAGATCGGCGAGCACCGGCTCGCGCGCGCCGGGAAACAGCTTGCGCCGGATCATAACCTCGAGACTCACCGGCGCCATCGATTGGCCCAATGTTCCAAAGGCTGCCATCCTCCCCATTCGATGGCTTGCACGACCAGGATGAAAGCGAGGGTATAGGCGAGGATGTCGGTGACGTCGAAGAGCTGAAAATATTGCTCGATCGCGAAGCCGACGCCGTCGCTCCGGCCAAGCAATTCCACCACCAGCACGATCTTCCAGATGATGGCAAGGCCCGAGCGCGCGGCGGCGAAGAAATACGGTGTCAGTTGCGGCAAGATGACATGGCGCAGCACCGCCCAGCGCCCCATCCGGTAACAACGCGCCATCTCGAGCAGGCTGCGGTCGAGCGCCCGCGCCCCCTCGCGCAGCGTCACCGCGGTCGATGGCAGCTTATTGAGCGCAACGGCGATGATCGCGGTCGGCTCATTCAAGCCGAACCACACATACATCAGCATGATCGAGACCAGCGCCGGCAGGTTGAGCAGAACCGTGAGCCAGCTATCGAACGCGAGATCGAGCCGGCGCCATATCCCAAGCGCGATGCCGAGCGCCGAACCCACTACCATGGCGAGCGCGAACGCGCCGGCAACACGCAGCAGCGTAATGCCAAGATTGGCGAGGAGATCGCCATGCAGCGCGAGATCGACCATCGCCCGTAGCACCCGCGAGGCGGGCGGCAGTAAGCGGCTCTCGGCCAGCCACGCCGCCGCTTCCCAAGCCAGCAGGAAAACGACGATCGAGGCGAGGCGCGCGCTGGCCGAAGCCCGGTTCAGGAGAGCCCCGCCTGCCAGAACGTCCCCGGCGCCAGCGCCTTCGCGTCGCCGACAAGGGCCGCGCCACCGGTCGCGGCGAGCACTTGAAACAAAGCGCTCGCCGCCGCCTCGTTGGCCGCCGGGGAAAGCCGCGGGATGCCGGCGCGGTAGGCGTCGCGCAACTTCTCGAGTTCGGCGGCGTTCGCAGCCCCCGTCAGCGGCGCAATGGCGTCCCATTCGGCGTCTGAGGTTGCAAGCAGCGCCTGCGCCTTGGCGGCCGCGGCGACGAAGCCATCGAGCAGGCCGCGATGGGCCTCGGCCCAGCGCGCTGAGAAAACATAGCCGACGAACGGCACCTCCGGCGCGATGCCAAGCCCCGCAACCGCAGTTTCCATCGCCAGCACGCGGCGCATGCCGGCGGCCTCGGCGCGGGCGGCGAAGGGCCAGAAGGTGAGTTCGGCATCGAGCCGGCCGGCCCGAAGCTCTTCTCCGAGCAGTGCGGGGGCGCCAAAACTTGGCCGCGTCGCGTGGGCGAGGTCGAGATGGTCGTGGCGCTCGGCATAGGCGCGCAGAATGAGCCAGCTTTTGTCGAGCGCGCTGCCGGCGACACCGAGCCGCTGGCCGGCGAGATCAGAGAGTGCGCGGATCGGCGAGGTTGCCGGCACGATCACGCTGCCGAGGGCGCTGGAAAACGGGATAAAACTCCAATCCGCGCCGCCGCCCCGCTGGCGTGCGACCCAGAGCCAATCCTGCAGGATGAGATCGACTTCGCCGGCCTGAAGCGCGACTTGCGCCGCCGGCGAGCCGGCATATGGGCGCATGTCGAGCGCGACCCCGGCGGCGGCATCGAAGCCGTGGCGACGCATGACATCGAGCGCCCAAGAGAAGGAGCCAAACCGCAAAACGCCGATGCGCAACGGCGGCCCGGCTAGCGCGAGGCGCGGCACGGTTACCCCCAGCGCTCCGGCAAACGCGGTTTTCAGAACGGCACGGCGGCGCAGCATGCGGCTTCCTCCCACCCTCGCCTAATGATTCCGATGGCGAGGCGCGACTATGGTCGCGCAAAGCCGGCTCCTGTCAACGGCCGCGCGTAACTGAGACGCGGCGCCCATCACGGTGCCGGGAGGATGCGTTCCTCAAGCAGATAATCAAGGCCGCGCCGCCAGCTTTCATCGGTGTTGCCACGAATATCGACGCTGCCGGTGGCAAGCTTGCGGCCGCTATCGGCGTCTTCGATCACCAGATTGATGTTGAGGATCAAATCGCTCACTTTCTGCACCCAACCATAGGCGACCTCGCTGGCGCCAAGCCGGCGCGCCAGCGGAAGCTCACAGCCATTGCAACGCATGATGTCGGGCAGCGTGGCGAGGGCGGCGCGGGCCGGGGCGGTGTCGAGCACCTGATAGCGGCCCGATTGCGCGAGCCTAGCGCGCAAGTCGCTGCCGAGCGCTGCGAGGCGAGCGCGCTCGGCGTCACTCGGCGGTGCCGGCGAGGTGTCGATCAGGGTAAAATCGAACACCGCGATCGTCGGCGGCGCGGCGATGGCCGGAAACCCAAAGACCAGGAGCGGAAAAATCAGCCCAAGCCGCGAAAATTTGTCCACAACGTCTCCCTCTGTTATGCCATGCCATAAGCCGGCAGCATGATGATGAACGCTCGCCCGCCCTGCGCACAAGAGCCCGCGCACAAGAGGAGGAGACGCATGGTTTTCCGCGCCCTGCGGATCGCGCTGGTTTTCGCCGCCGCCCTCGCCGGCACCGCCCGCGCCGAGGATCAGCCAGCGGCCAGCCCAGCGGCGCCGACAGCAGCCCCTTCGGGACAGATCGCGATCGTCTATCTCGCGCTCACCGTAAAGCGCAGCTTTCCCGAAAGCTATCTCGACCAGCCGCCCGCCGACGAAGGTCTCGCCGGCGCCAGCGTCGCGCTCGCCGACAACAACACCACCGGCCGCTTCACCGGCCAGGCGTTCACCCTCGAGCCGGTGAGCGCGCCCGACGAGGCCGGGGTGATCGCGGCGTTTCGTGATCGGCTCGGCAAAGGGGCACGCGCTTTCGTGACCGACGTGCCGGCGCCGCTTCTGCTCAAGCTCGCCGATTTGCAGGAAGCCCGCACCGCAACCCTGATCGATGCCACCGACAGCGATGACATGCTGCGCGCCGAAGGCTGCCGGCGCAATGTTCTGCATGTGTTGCCGAGCCGCGCCATGCTTGCCGATGCGCTGATGCAGTATCTCGTGGTCAAGAGTTGGCGGCGGATCATGCTGCTGTCTGGCCAGACCGAGGCTGATAAGCTTTATGCCGAGGCGCTGCGGCGGGCTGCGAAAAAATTCCAAATCAAGATCGTTGCCGATAAACTCTGGACCTTCAACCCCGCCGAACAGCGCGCCGATACCGGGCATTTCGAGGTCAATACCGAAGTCGCCAACATCACTCAGGGTGTTGATTACGATCTCCTCGTGGTCGCGGATGAGGAAGACAATTTCGGCGACGAGCTTGGCTATCGCGCGACGCTGGCCCGCCCGGTCGCCGGCACGCAGGGGCTGGTCGCGACGGCGTGGACGCGGGTTTACGATGAAACCGGCGCGACCCAGTTGCAAAACCGCTTTCTCCGCGCCGCCCATCGCTGGATGACCGAACGCGATTACGGCGCCTGGATGGCGGTGCGCGCCTTCGGCGAGGCCGCCATCCGCACCCATAGCAGCGATCCCGCGGTGATCGGCGCCTATTTGCGCTCCCCGAAATTTGAGTTGGCGGCGTTCAAGGGCGAACGTCTCAGCTTCCGCGCCTGGGACGGGCAATTGCGCCAGCCGGTCTTGCTCGCCGATCCCCGCTCGTTGGTGTCGATTTCGCCGCAGCCCGGGTTTTTACACGAATTTTTCGAAACCGACACGCTCGGTGTCGATCAGCCGGAGAGCACATGCCATCTCAATTGACCCGCGGCCTCGCCGCGCTTTGCTGCCTGGTTTTCGCCGCCGGTGCGGCGCGGGCGGATCATCTCTATGTGTCCAACGAGAAGGATAACACCGTCACGGTGGTAGACGCGGCAACCCTCGCGATCGTCAAGACGATCCCGGTCGGTGCCCGCCCACGTGGTTTGCTGCTCGCGAAAGACCGCAAAAGCCTTTATGTCTGCACCTCGGATGCCGATCATATCGAGGAACTCGACCTCGCCACCCTCACCGTGACCCGCACCCTCCAAAGCGGGCCCGATCCGGAAACCTTCGCGCTCAGCCCGGATGGCAAGACGCTTTATGTTTCCAACGAAGATGACAACGAGGTGTCGATCGTCGATGTCGCGACCGGAAGGATCAGCGGGGAAATCCCAACCGGCGTCGAGCCCGAAGGGATGGTGGTGAGCCCCGACGGCAAGACCATCGTCAACACCTCCGAGACCACCAGCATGGCGCATTTCATCGATGCCGCCTCCCATAAAATGATCGCGAGCGTGCTCGTCGGCTCACGCCCGCGCTTTGCCGCCTTCACCAAAGAGGGTGATAAGGTCTGGGTTTCCTCCGAAGTCGGCGGCAATGTCTCGATCATCGATGTCGCCAGCCATAAAGTGATCCACACCATCACCTTTGCGATCCCGGGTGTGCCTGCCGAAACCATCCAAGCGGTCGGGATCAATTTGTCGCCGGATGGGAAATGGGGTTTCGTCGCCCTTGGCCCGGCCAATCGCGTTGCCGTCGTCGATGCCGCAAGCTTTGCCGTGAAAAAATACCTGCTCGTCGGTCAACGCGTCTGGCACATGGATTTTTCCTTCGACGGCAAGACGCTCTATACCGCGAACGGGGTCAGCAACGATATGTCGGTGATCGATGTCGAGGAACTCAAGGTAACGAAATCGGTGCCGGTCGGCCATCTGCCCTGGGGCGTGGTTTATGGCCCGTGAGCACGGCGCGGAGTCGCCGGCGGCGCCACTGGTCGTTGAAGGGCTGAGCCATGCTTTCGGCGCCCGCCAGGCGCTGAGCGACGTTTCGCTCTCTGTCGGCCAAGGCGACTTCACCGTTTTGCTGGGCCTCAACGGCGCTGGCAAAACGACTTTGTTCGCGTTGGTCACTGGGCTTTATCACAGCCGCAAAGGTGCGATCCGTGTCTTCGGCCATGATCTCCAGAACGACGCACAAGCGGCACTCCGGCGCATGGGTGTCGTGTTTCAGCAAGCGACTCTCGATCTCGATCTCACCATCGAGCAGAATTTATTCTATCATGCGGCGCTGCACGGCATGCCGCGCAGCACTGCGATGGCGCGCATCGACGAGGAGCTGGAGCGTGTCGGCCTTGCCGCGCGTCGGCGCGAGCGGGTGCGGCTGCTCTCCGGCGGCCAGCGCCGGCGCGTCGAACTCGCCCGCGCGCTGATCCATCATCCCTCGCTACTGCTGCTCGATGAGCCGACGGTCGGCCTCGACATGGCGAGCCGGCAATTCCTGCTCGATCATGTGCGTGGACTTTGCGCGAAAGAGGGGCTCGGCGTTTTATGGGCGACCCATCTCATCGATGAAGCCGGGGCGGATGCGCGCATCGTCATTCTCCATCAAGGCCGGGTGCGTGCCGCCGGCGAACGCGCCGAGATCCTCGCCCGCGCCGGCGAAACCTCGCTCAAGGCGGCGTTCGACCGGCTGATCGCCGAGGACGCCACGGCGAGAGACGGAGCCCGGCCATGAACGCGCGACATTATGGGCGCTGCCTTGCCGGCATCGTGCGGCGCGAGGCGCTGCGCTGGCTCAATCAGCGCGGGCGCTTCGTCTCCGCTTTGGTGCGACCGCTGGTTTGGCTCGCGATTTTTGCCGCAGGCTTTCATTTCGTGCTCGGCGTCTCGATCATTCCTCCTTACGAAACTTACATCCCCTACGAGGTCTATATCGCGCCCGGCCTTCTCGCGATGATCCAGCTGTTCAATGGCATGCAAAGCTCGCTCTCGATGGTCTATGATCGTGAAATGGGCAGCATGAAAACGCTGATGATCAGCCCGTTTCCGCGCTGGTTCCTGCTGGTCGCCAAATTGCTCGCCGGCGTCGCGGTCTCGGTGGTGCAGGCCTATATCTTCATGGCCATCGCCTGGTTTTGGGACATCACGCCGCCGCTCAGCGGCTATGTCGCGGTGTTGCCGGCCCTCATCCTCGCCGGGCTGATGCTGGGGGCGCTCGGGCTCGTCTTGTCCTCCTTCATTCGCCAGTTGGAGAATTTTGCGGGCGTGATGAATTTTGTGATTTTTCCGATGTTCTTCACGTCGTCTGCGCTCTATCCGTTATGGCGCGTTCAGGAGGCGAGCCCGGTAATTTATTGGCTTTCCGAAATCAACCCCTTCACGCATGCGACAGAACTGATCCGCTTTGCGCTCTATGATCGTTTCAACGCCCTGTCGGCGCTGGTGGTTTGCGGCTATCTCGTGGTTTTCGTCGCGCTCGCGGTCTGGGGCTATGATCCGGGGCGCGGCCTGATGGCGCGCCGGGCTGGCGCGGAATGAGAGGAGTTTCGATGGTTTGCCGCAGCTTCCTGGTTTTCGCCCTGACCCTCGCGCTTGCTGCGAAAGCAGAGGCCGCACCGCCCGCCGCTGACCCCTATTGGCCATGCCAGCAACGCCTGGTGTCGCATCTCTCGCCTGCCACCTATTGGACCGGCCCGGCGGCACCTGCGGGTGCGGACTGGCATGCCGATCCAAGGCTCTCGGCGTTGATCGAGGCGATCTCGCCGCGTGACGTTCCGACCGAAGACGGGATCGCCAAGCTCACCGCCTTTGCCCAAAGCCTCCCCGTGGCCGAACGCGCCAAGACAGTGCCGCTGGCGTTCACCGCCCTCGTCGAGCAGACCAACAAAGAACGCGATGCGGTGATTGCGCGTCTCAAATCGCTCGGCGCTCGTCAGCGGTCACTCGCCAAGCGGATCGAGAGCGATGAGGCGGCGTTGCAGGCGATCCCAGCCGATGCCAGCGGCGATCAGGCGGCCGAGCGCGCCGGCATCACCGAGCGCCACGACCTTCTGGTGCGCAGCTACCATGATATCGGCGAGACCATCCGCTATGCCTGCCAGGTGCCGAGTGACCTCGATGCCCGCCTCGGCGCCTATGCCCGTGCGCTGCAAGCCCTGCTCGGTGCGCCGTGACGCGCCGGATCACAGCCACCAGATGCCAACCAGCAAGGTCAGGACGGTGAGTGGCGCGCCGATGACAAAATAATCCCAAAACCCGACGCGAATCCCTTCCGCCGCCGCGCGCTGCACGACGATCAGATTGGCGACCGAGCCGAGCAGGGTGAAATTGCCAGCCAGCGTCGCCGCCATGGCGGTGATCAGCCAGGCGTGCTGCGGGTCGGCGAGCGGATCGATGAACGGCCGCAGCACCAAAACCGCCGGCACGTTGCTCACGATGTTGGAGAGCACGGCGACGACGATGGCAAGCGGCGCGGTGCGGTCGAGATGCCAAGTCGCGACCATCGCGAGCGCGCGCGGGCCGATGAAGGCTGCCTGCAATCCGGCGACGACGATGAATAATCCCGCGAACATCAGCAAGAGCGGCCAATCGATCTCGGCGTAAAAACGCCTCGGCTTGAGCCCGCCGG
>NZ_JBMFWJ010000004.1:75025-76645 GCF_049965395.1 Acidibrevibacterium sp. | reverse complement strand
CGCAAGGACGCGACGACGATCATCATGCCAAGCAACAGCGCGATGGTGTCGAGATCGATCGCGCGATAAGCGGCATCCCGGCTCAGCACACCAGAGGCCAGCATCAAGGCAGCGCCGAGAAACGCCGCCCCGGCGCGATCGATGCGAAAAAACGGCAAGCGTCCGAACGCCACCACGCCATAAGTCGCAGTGAAAATCAGCAATGCCGCGAGATGTGAAAAATCCATGGTTTCGGTTTAGCATCCGGCACGACCGCGCAACACCCCCGCCGAGCCACTGATATCACGCAACGAACGGGGTTCGGCGTGATCACGCCGAACCCCGCGAAACCATCAGGTCGTTGCAGAGAGGTTACTTGATAATGATCTCGACCCGGCGGTTCTGCGGCTCGCGCACGCCCTCGGCGGTCTGCACCAAGGGATGGGTTTCGCCGAAGCCCTGGATATCGATCACGTTCTTCGGCACCCCGTCGCTGACCAGCTCGGCGGCGACGTTGTTCGCCCGCTCCAACGAGAGCTTCTGGTTGTATTTCGGCGTACCGGAACGATCGGTATAGCCGTTGACCTCGATCCGCGTGTATTGCACCCGGGTCGATGCCTGCGCTGCCTCGGCGACGATCTGCTTGGCGCGATCGGTTAGGTCGGCCTTATCCCAATCGAAGAATACGAGATAGGTGCGAGCAGGGGCGGGGGCTGGCGCGGGGGTCGCGACCGGTGCCGGCGCGGGCGGCGGCGGCGGCGGCGCGGCGCCGAACGCATAACGCACGCCCAGGATGAACTCATGGTTGAATTCATTGCCGAAGTCGAGATTACCGCGGGCCACCGTCGCACCGCCGCTGGTCGTCGAGGCATGATAAGCCCCTTGCGGGTCCATCACGGCCAGCATCCGGTATTCGGTGGTCAGCGAGAGCCCAGGCACGGAGGCGATCGGGAAGGAAAGACCGACGATGCCCTGATAGGCGAAACCACCGACGCTATTGCCGCCGCCCGACGTCACCGCGGGGTGATTGAGGTAGCTCTGGCTGAAGCCGCTCAGATTCATCATCTGGTAGCCGGCGCCGACACCGACATAAGGATAGACGAAATGCTCGTTGAAGCCGAGCATGCTCGGGTCGATGTCGTAGAGGACATTGGCCATCATGCCGTAATTATCCTGCGCGCCCTTGAGGGCGGCGGGATTGCCGGGTCCGGTGCCCATGGATTGCAGCGAGTTGGAACCGTAATCCCCCTCCAGCTCGACCCGGAAGCCCTTGAGCGCGCTATTCAGCGCCCCGAGGCCATAGCCGACATTGACCTCCCCGAGATAGCCCGGGTTGAACGCCGCCATGGCGTTACCGGTGCCGAGCGCCGTGGAATGATTGACGGTTTCATCCTGCATCAGGTTGAGACCGACGCCACCGCCAACATAAAGCCCATTGACGGGCTGGGCATGGGCGACAAAGGGAAACGCCAGCACCGATGCAGCCATAAGGGCAATGCGCAGCTTCATGTATTCTCTCCTCTTTCTAATCCCACGCGAGCCGCAGGAAGAGGCTCATCCGCGCGATCGCGGTCTTGGGCCCAGGCGGTTAGATAGCCCTCTCATCCCGAAGTAGGAAGAGCGCGGCGCAGCATTCGCCTC